>JAYPBG010000095.1:7941-10991 GCA_038124075.1 Gammaproteobacteria bacterium | reverse complement strand
CCTGGGACTCTAAACCCTTACGTATCTCCTGAAAATTATAAATCTCACCGTTATATGCAATGACATAACGGCCTGTTGACGAGCGCATAGGCTGAGTACCTAGCTCGCTCAGATCAAGAATACTTAGACGTCGATGGGTTATTGCTATGCCACTATCTAGATAGTGGCTCCCTGCATCTGGCCCTCTATGGAAAATAGAGCGCCCCATCTGATCAAGCCACTGGTAATGCAGATTATCTTCTGCACCTGAACCACGAAAAAAACCTGCTAAGCCACACACAATTAATCTGCACTTTCCATTGACATTTGATTTATAGGGGTTCGATTAAGCAATTCAGAAAACAGAGCTTGATACTCCTGAGCCATTCTTCTCGCTGAATAACTCGATTCAATCTTTTTCCTTGCTTTTTCAACTATTGAATCCGACAAAAACTGATCACTCAACAATCTCTCGCAGCACTCTTTTAAGCCCTTGATATCGCCAAGAGGCGTTAACAGGCCCGTTTCCTCATGCTCTATTAGCTTATCTACACCAGGAATATCATAGGCTGCTACTGCCACTCCAGCAGCCATCGCCTCCATCATACACCTTGGTATACCTTCCAAAGACGATGTCATTACAAAAAGATCAAATTTTGAAAGAACCTCTAACCGGTCATCTCGAAAACCCATAAACTCGATTGATTCTCGACAGGGCTTTGCATTTGCGAAGGCTTCTAACTCTGTGCGTTGCGACCCATCACCCAATATTTTTAAACAAATATCACTTGAGGACCGGTGCAGCTGATCAAACATTTCGATTAAATCAGTTATACCTTTTCTTGGAATGAGCTGTCCGATAAAACCAACGGTTTTAACCGATCCCTTACTTGCCTCTCCATTATTTAATTTTATATCTGAAAGAGTACTATCTATCTCTTTTAGATCTACACCATTTCTTATAAATACAGTTTTATTTTCTGGGACTTTAAAGCGCTTCATATCTTCAACAAGCTCTTCAGAGAGTGGTGCAACAGCATCAAAGAAGCGCAACAATGAAGTTCCTAGCTTAATAAACAGTTTCAATTTAAGCCCTATCGGTTTTGAAAACCCATGGGGTGTACTGACACATTTTATACCTGCCTTACGGGCAGCGACCAGGCCCAATATGTCCGACTTATACCCATGAGTATGAATGACATCGATACGCCTTTTGCGAATAATTTCAACAAGCTTGTTCACAACTTTGAAATCAAATCGACCACGCATTGGCAAACAGTGAACCTGCCCAGATGACGTTGGATAATAATCCGCTACTGATAAATCTTGACCATCACTCTCTTGGGTAACAGCCAAATCACAAACCACCTCATTCGGATCGAGATTGTTCGCAAGTGCTAAAATCCATCGTTCAGCACCATAAAACCCCGAAGGGGTAATAAATTGAAGTACTTTTATTTTTTCCATTGATTCATCTCTACTCTTCTCATATCGCATGTTATCGCTTACGATAATTACTCTTGACACTCTTAATGCCTAAATCCGAACCCGATGCTCTTAAATAATACACTTTTACTGCAATCGCTAAAAACAGAATCATCCAGTATAAAACTTCCGCTCTAAATCGATTTATAAATGTGCCTGCTACTAAATACCCTATTAGGGCACACTCTAGTGCCAATATGAGAAAATAGATATCATATTGACATTTTGAAGCAGTGAATTTTTTCGCTCGCCGGGTACTTAACGCTAAAGAGATCAGCATACATAAAAATACCCCTATTCCTAGCCAACCAACCTCGCCTAAACCTTGGAACCACATAGAGTGAACCGAACGATATTTAACCCCACCGCGCTCCTCATCAGTCATATAGTGAGGCGCCAACATGTTGTAACCATATACACCCATACCAAATGGATACTCCTCTAGCATATCAAATGTCTTAAACCAAAAGAGTATTCGTCCAGATCCATCATCTTCTTTCTCTTCCCCTATCTCTTGCTCTTCTGAACTTTTTAAGGTCGACATCCGCTCCCAGAAGACGTCATCGGTCATATAAAATGCACCGCTTAAACCCACCACAATCATCAATAGAGCCACCTTCTTCTGACCCTTTTTTTGATGGCTGGAAAATATCATATATAGTAAAAATAACCCTAGGCTCAAGACAACACCTAGAAAAGAGCCTCTACTGTTTATAAGAACAAGGCCATTTGCTATAAAGACACCGAAAAGAGCAGCCATAAACCTCGCCCTCATACTGCCTTGCCAAGCGAAATACATCAACATAACGGCTGCAGGTACCAAAACGGCTGCAGTGTCATTCGCATCGGGCGCATCCACCATTCCGATCCCTTCCACACGCCCTGATGAGTTTCGCCCTTTACCTGTTGCAAGATACCCTATATAAGCACAACCTGTAATATAGGCCCACAAACAGGCTTTCAGCATTGCGGGTGTATTAATCAGCTTATAAGCCAAAAGAATAATTATGATTAGCTTTGTAAACTCAAATGTAAATTTCGAGTGCATCGGTATGTGCAGCGCGAATGTATATGCAAAATAGTACATAAGCAATAAAGCAACCATCCACTTAAATACATTTTGTTCGCTCCATGGGCTGAGTTTTGATAGGTTTTGGTAATCTTTTGCAAGGACAATCATCATCACAATAACAATAATGAATGAATACCTGAGATCCGGAATACCAGCTGACCACCATCGGTTCCCTGGATTCAAAAAATAGACCAGCTCATATACGATAAATGCAGCCGCGCCATTACTGAATAGCGCTGTGCCGACACCGCCAAAAAATACAAACAAAAACAGTAATGAAAATTTAGACATGGCGAATATTACCGATTACGTTTCTCCAGTTTTTCGTTTAAACAGCGCTTTCAGGTTCTGTTTATACCCACCAATCCTCCACCGATATTGAATTTGTATCTCACCAATAATTTTTTGGTGAGCCCGATAATAATACTTCAGTGATGTAGATATTTTTTGATAACAGTTTTCTGTTTCACTGTAACCCAGCTTTTTCAGAAGATCTCCAGCGACCGTGTTAATA
>JAYPBG010000095.1:310-7931 GCA_038124075.1 Gammaproteobacteria bacterium | reverse complement strand
CCCCTGTTTCCATTTAGAAATAATTTTAGGGTCAAGTTCTTTAAATGAATTCATACTTTGTCGATTTTTTGAAACAAAAGCTTTTGCATTTGCGTAGTTCAACATCGACTCATCAAAAGGGACGCCAATGAAGCTGCAGACCCCTTCTAAACACTCCTTTTGGTTCACCACTAAATCCTCATAGCGCAACCTATGAACATAATCAGGAAGCTCGTTTTCAAATTCCAGCTGCTGGCGTACCTCTCTATCCCAGCGCAATGCACCTGTATAGCAATTGGTTCCTAAACCCCAGGCATTTTCAATATAAGAACGAACCACTGCTCGGGCATCACGAATAATGATAATAAATCTTGCTTCAGGCAAAAATTGTTTTATAGCCACTAAATGTTCTGTTAACTGTGGATCTTTTAGCCCCCATATTGATTTTCCTTCACTTTCTAATAACTGAGCTATACTTTTTCCGTGCCTGGTTTGAACACTTTTATCAATAGCGGCTTCGATCTGTTTACGATCCGAACCTGGTTTAAAGATCTCCCCCATCAAAGCTTCATTCTTAATGAATATATCTTTATGTGCAGAGAGCATCCGCGTTAGCAGCGTTGTTCCTGATCGCTGTGTTCCTATAAGAAATATTGGGGAGTGCATAGTAAAATCCTAATTAAGCAAGCCTGTAATAAGTGCGTATGCCATTCCAACCAAGGCGGATAGAAAGATCAAACTGGCTGTACATGATGTACAGGATGTATTAGTTGGACCCCCTGGTAATCTAGCGCTGGTCCAAGTCACTTGTGTTTGGCCTTGTAGCGCCTTAAGTACCCCCTTGACGGCATACGCATTCACCATGATGAAATAGTAGGGTGTCGCCATAAAAACAGGTAGTTCATTTTTATTTTTTGAAAAGTGCGCCAAGCCGGCAAGCGCCGTCAATACAAATGCACCAATCACTACTGGTTGAAATATCGCATAACCCAGGATAACCAATAGTGTACTTCCAATGACACCCACACCAAGAAACAGAGGAATCATCCATCGTAGCAATTTGTGCGAAATAACCTCAAAAGAGAAGAATCCAGTTCTTAGTGGGTTCATCACTCCTTTAACACGCATTAGGCCTCGAATACTTCGATTAACGATACGCTCTTTGCGCGCAACTTCCTTATCGAAACTTCCAGCGGTCTCTTCATAACAACGCGCTTCTCCATCAAAGACTCCACGAAAGCCCCTACCGACAATCTGGAGTGGATTGACGAAATCATTAATATCACGCTGTTGCAGTGGTTCCCAAAGCGCTGTTCGAATAGCATAGATTGCACCATCACCTCCCACTACTGAGTGAAGTTGCGATTCCATTGTTTTGATCGCAAGCTCGTAGCGCCAATAGAGGTTCTCGCTTCCTGCACTCGCACCTGCCTCTTCATCCGTATATAGAGCAGCACCTACTACATAGCCAACACGTTCATCGGCAAAATTTCGCACCAACTTCTTAATGGCATCGATATGATACATCGCATTAGCATCACTAAAAACAACACAGTCAGAGCGAACTGATTCCATTGCCATGTTCAATCCCTGCGTTTTACCTAAGCGGCCTTCTTGGCGCATCAATCTTACACCATGCTTTTCAAAAGAACGCACGATCTCATCTGTACCATCATCCGAGCCATCAGACACAACCACTATGCTTAATCGCCCTTTTGGATAATTGAGAGCCAATGCATTTTCCAATTTCTTTTCTATAACATCAGTCTCGTTATAACATGAAATAATAAGAGTGACCGTCGGCTCTATATCATTTTGAAAATGAGATATTGATCCCTTGTTTCGTGTCAACAGCCATAATATAACAGGATACCCAAAATAGACATATATCGGCAATAACAGACAAAAGAGTGTGATCGCAATTAATAATACAGTCATGATATAAGTTTTTCACGAACCCTACGGGCTACATGTTCCAGTTTTAACTTTAGTCGATTCCGTTGAAGCGATATTTGAACCAACTCACCTTGGCAGCACCCTAGGCTCTCTTTGTAACGAGCCTCTCCACCCATAAAATCATAATAATGAAAGCCTTTACGTGCATAATCCTGAATACTCAACACATGACCAAGTAATCCAGGCTTAAAGCGATTATCCCCTTCTAACTTCAAACCACAAAGGTAAAAATAGACAGTTTTACCATGAATTAGGTTATAAAAGGTCGCTATTGGTGTAGAACCTGCTTTCACAACCACAAGATCCACCCCAAATGGCCAGCATCTTTCGATGTAGGTGCGATGAAACTGAACAAATTTTGGGTTTACAAAGCCACTCTGACCAACTTCAGCTCCCCAGCGCCTTATGTGGTTGGGCGCTATACTACCAAAAACATCCAGTGCTTGCTCTATGTTTTCTGGTCGCTCTATCCTTATTTCGCCTCGTTTCTGATATTGTCGACGACTCCTTTGGATTTGATATCGACTATTTTTTGATATCTGCTGTAAATAACCAGAATTAGTGGACTCTGCATGCCTCACTTTTTCCAGGTCTACTCCATAATAAGGTGTACGCCAGTACTCATAACTTTCTAAGTTTGCAACCTGTACATACTGCTCTGCTAAACCAGAGTCAAGACCGCTTAAAGATAACTCATCCCATGAAGGCCTCTTATCTTTAAGAAAGCTGATGACTGCTTTAAATGCAGTCAGTTCAAACCCTTTTTTACATAATAATCCGTTATATTCAATCCAGATCTGATCTAAGTGGGAATTACCTGTTTGATGTAAGTTCAATGTTTTGACTTGTAGAACTTTATGGCGAATCTGCTTAGATTCCACAAGTACGGCCATACCTACTACACGGTTCAAGTGGTACACCCTTATAATCTCTGCTTCCGGCTGAAAAACTGCTAACCATGTTCCGATCCATTTCCAACTCAGAAACACTGTCGCCCCTGCTTCAACTTCAAGCTTCTCCCAATCTGATTGAAGTGCCTGTATATTTTTAGGGCGCTCAATCTCAACCCTTAAGTCAGAGGTACTAATTAGACACATTACAACCTCACTAATTGCTCTCTTAACTCTGTAGGCGTTACAGACTCACCTTGTAACTTGGTTAAGAAAAAATCAAAATAGTAACGAAAGGAGTCTATAAAACGTTTCAATTGCCGATCACTTTGCACATAACAAGTATGGCCTGGAGCCACACTCGGGCTATGAAAACTCCATGTAAACGTTCTTATTCCTTTTTTATAGAGATCCATGGTTAACTTAACATGCTCTTTGGAAGTGAAACCTTCTGGTGACAAGATCAAACGGTCAAGAGCACCTATTCTTGAAAGAATTCCAGGTACTCTCATTCTCTTTAATTTCAATGCTATTTCATAAATAGATTTCGCTTTATGGTTTGCCCATCCTACATATGCCCCCGTATTGGGAATTTCCAAACAACGCTGATTAGAGCATCCAAACCAAAAAGGTACAGCATTAAAGTCCCTATAGTCTGGTCCCCCTTCTAAATGTTCGTTCAATGGAGGGCAAACCGATAAATCAATTTTAAAGCCTAATTCTTCTAAAATTCTTCCCGTATTAGGCCCAAACCCATACCTTCCTGCTTTATAAATTTCAGGGTATACGCCTATATTTTGCTCTATCATATTGCACAAGCGCACCAGCTTTTCACGCTCTAAGTCAGGTGATAGATTTCCTGGATACATATTTCTCTGATTGATTGTCTCCCGCAACGGGGGGTTAACCCATGGGTGCAGTTGTGCACCGATCTCACACTTGCCAGTATCAAAGTATTGCTTCAAAGTCTGATAACCATCGGCTTGGCTGGCGACTGGATAATCAACAACATAGCATGGGCGAATACCAAACTCATCAAAGATCGTCTGCACGCGATCGATGTAAGCCATAGCCGATACAGATACTTGATTAGAATCTGGCGCTTTACTCCAATCAAACTCCTCTTCGGTATCAACCACAACAACTAGTTTTGGCGTTGTATCTTCAGGGAGCCGAATAACCCGTTTATCTCTAAACATAGAACTGTCCAACTGCTATATCGACCCACTCCCTGCGTTTAACAGAACACTCAATGATCATGGGCTATTTCACCAGGTCTTATTTTATAAGTTTAGGGGCCCATTAGAGAGGTACCGCCAAGCTATGTCAACTGAGTTTATAGTTTTATATAAATAATAGCCAAACAATATTGTTTGATACTGCTAATACAAGAATTTATAATCGATTCGCCATCACAAAAAACTGCGCACTGGATCAAGTTTATGGTTGGTTTTGCACTCATATTCAAAACAGCCCTTTCTCCAAATAATCGCAGTTCCCACGCTCAAAAAGTTACCTCGCTTTTAAATAAATTTGCATTGTATTTTTACCTAAGAAGTATAAAATCTGTGTCGTTGATAAAGTGAGAGACATGACCGAACATTTCGAAAACAAGGTTTAACTCACTCTCGCAGCTATTACCCACCTGTTGAAATCGATTCATAACCTATCTCTAATCTGTTGGAGCGAAATGGAGCATGAAGCACGCACTGACCATTGACGTAGAAGACTACTTTCAGGTTTCTGCTTTTGAAAAGCATATACCCTCTGACCACTGGGATCACCTGGCACCACGTATAGAAAGAAATATGGATCGTGTGCTCCAATCTTTATCAGAGCATAACAGCAAGGCGACCTTTTTTACCCTTGGATGGGTTGCCAAACGATTCCCACATATCATCCATAAAATTATTTCCGAAGGTCATGAACTCGCCAGCCATGGCACCATGCATCAACGTGCAAGTGACCAAGACTATAAATGTTTTCAATCCGATATTGGTGATGCTAAAAGATTATTAGAGGATCTTTCAGGGCAGCCAGTACTCGGTTATCGGGCCCCCAGCTTCTCATTTACTAAAGATAATGTATGGGTTTATGATGCTCTGGCTTTGGAGGGTTACACCTACAGCTCAAGCGTCTACCCTATCGCTCATGATCACTATGGCATTCCGGATGCTCCAAGATCAAAATATGTTACTCAATCGGGAATTACCGAAATTCCCTTAAGCACACTCTCACTGTTTGGTCGCAACATTCCTATCTCTGGTGGTGGTTACTTCCGCTTATACCCTTATATGTTGACTAAATGGTTAATACGCAACTACGAGAAACAGACGCAGCAGCCCTATGTTTTTTATATACACCCCTGGGAGTTTGACCCTGATCAGCCACGTATTGATCAAATCAACTTAAAAACACAGTTTCGTCACTACATCAACCTGAAAAGGGTTCGCCGTCGATTCCGTTCACTTTTAGCTGATTTTCAGTGGTCTACCATGGTTGATGTTTACCAACTGGATGCACCGTCCAACTATGACTTCCCTGTTATGCGGGGTACCTTAAATTGAATAATCTTTACTAACAACGCTGTCGTTGAATAGCCCTATGTTCGATACCTCTCTGATTCAAACTGTTAAAAGCTTCGCGCTTAACTCTTTAGGTGCTTTTCTGAGTGCTTACCAACGCAGCAATGCGTTGGGAAAATATTGGTTTTATCAGAGAGTTAAAGTTCGCTTTGGAAAGTTCCTTATTCCTCATAAAGTGCCTACTGGCGTATTTTCAGTGCCTTTAGATCAGTGGTGCTTTTGGTTGAATCGTGGTCCAGAAAACTACTACCTGGACGACTTCATCCCTTTCGTAAACGAAATCAATAAACTCTCTGGAGAGGTTCTCTTTGTTGATTTAGGTGCTGATATTGGTATTGCATCTTTGCTAGCAACTTGCCATTGCCCAGGATTATCGGAAATAATCGCTATAGAGCCTAATAAAAATGCGTTTAAAACTCTAGAAAAAAACCTTAATCACTTCCCCATTAAAACTACGGCCCTTTGTGCTGCTGTTTCAGATTCTATAGGAAAAGCAAGGCTGATCTGTCAAGAACAGCTCGGTTCTGATCATGAAGGTCGTATAATAAGCGATCATAATGGTGATATTGAAGTCACAACAGTTGATGCTCAATTAGCCTCTTCCAAGGCTGTTCCTTCCAACATCGTATTGAAGATTGATGTAGAGGGAGAGGAGCTGAATGTTTTAGAAGGGTGTAAAAATACCCTATCTTCATCGATAGCTCTGATCATTTTGATTGAAATTCACCCTGATACTTTAATCATGGCTAAGAGTACACCAGAGGATCTTTTTTCAAAAGCAGAATGTTTTCGTGATTTTTCTTGGTTTGTACCTACTGTTCATGGTTTACAACTTATAGACCGTTCTAAGCCCTTCTTTAAACAGTTTGATAAAAAGCAATATGATGTTATTGGTATTGCTGCCCCAATATAACCCCTACTCTTTATCACTGTTGACCCATTTAATAATGCCTATATTTTAACCTAATACTTCGATTGTTCCCCGTGGAACATGTGGAACATGGCCTGTATAATTAAGCATCATATAAATAAACAATAACTTTACTAAAAATAATTTAAATCGCCTTAG
This sequence comes from Gammaproteobacteria bacterium, assembly GCA_038124075.1. Taxonomy (GTDB): domain Bacteria; phylum Pseudomonadota; class Gammaproteobacteria; order Pseudomonadales; family JAYPBG01; genus JAYPBG01. The sequence goes on along the minus strand of JAYPBG010000095.1, from coordinate 1,452 downwards.
GCGATCTATTATTATTTTTAATAAAAGAAGTATTTATTTTGGGTGTAATCATTTCTACCCCCCGCCCTATTATTTCCTATACCCGGTCTGTGTATAACCTGAAGGTGTTTTCCACCGGTTTTCTCTCAACAATTTCAAGGCGATGTTTATACCCTTCGGTATTGAGTGACTGGATAAACTGCCTAACGTTATAGCATACGCAATTTCACAGCTTATACGCACAGTATCGCTTTCAGGTATTGGTTGACCGCTGATAGTTGTTGACATTACTCGTTTAAGTATACGGTGCTGTGTATGACCATAAATTTTTCTATCTTTATTTTTGTTTTGTTTTTGTCCAGGCGGTGTATGATTTTTGGACTTGTTTAGTTCGCTTATTAACCCCTGATCTTTATTAAACTTTATTCTATTGAGTTTATGACCATTGTTATTTAGGTCGGATAAAATATCTTCTTTTTTCTCTAAAATAGCTTTTTTGGCAAACTGGTTAACCCCTGTTATCCATAAGGTTGTTCCTTGCTGTTCGATTGAAAAGGTCGGAAGTAGTTCAACAAGCCAGGGAGTCTTCTGTTTAAAAATGACACTTAGCGTGTTTAATCTGGCTGAAAGCGCTTTTTTGTCATTCTTAGAAATGTTCTTTTCTTTTGTTTGATTTAAGCACGGTGTTGTCCCTTCTTTGCTTTCTTGCCCAGATTGCTCTTCTTCCTCCTTTCTATTGTGGTTTTCTATATGTTCTGTTTGCTCAGTTCTCTGTGCTGTTATTAATGTATGGTCGCTATGGCTATTTGAGGTATACTCTATGTCTACTCTTTTTCTGCATTTTCTTTTCTGTAAGAGTGATTTCACTGATTTCGGTAAGCAAGCTCTATAGCGATTAGGGCGATTGTTTTTGCTCGACAGTTTCTGCTCGATAATTTCTAAGTACCCATTCAATTCTAAAATTCGTTGCCACTTCTGAACAGTGCTGCTTGAAACATTGAGCTTTTTAGCAAACCAACCAATGGTTCTCTCTACGAACTCGCGATCGTGAAAGCCAGATTGCTGAAAGCGAATGAGAATCCAGAGTCTTGTCGCCGAGGCAATATCTGGATTAGAGATAATGTGCAACATGACTTCATTTGCAATAGCTGTATAGCCAGACG
>JAYPBG010000095.1:0-258 GCA_038124075.1 Gammaproteobacteria bacterium | reverse complement strand
CTTCATGCGTACAAATTTGTAGGTTTGATGCTTTCATAAATTTTCTCCAAGTTTTTAAGGGTCCAAAAACGACAAAACCCGGCAGTTGCCGGGTTTTTGTGTGAGTCGATTTTAATTAAAGGGGGAGGCCTATTTTCGTAACGCCATATACGACGAAACCCCGCACTAGGCGGGGTTTTATGAATGGCTTTAGCCATTTGTTTAATCTCTTTCCAAGTCATATAGTCTCTTTCCAACAGTCCGGGATGCATCCCGGAT
>JAYPBG010000094.1:3143-11002 GCA_038124075.1 Gammaproteobacteria bacterium | reverse complement strand
ACCAGGTCAAACATCCCCCGAATATGGTCTTTTTTTGAACGATCATATACCGCACTGTTTTGCTGCTCCTGACCATACTTCAATAACCCAATACCTGTTGCATAAATCGGGTTATTAACGACTTCCCCCATCCCTCGTACCATATTCGGTGCGCCCAAACGCACGGGCTGCTGAAAAACCTCCTCTGCTAACGCCACAGCTCCCTCAATCTTAGAAGACCCACCCGTTAACACAATGCCAGCCGCCATTAAATCTTGAAAGCCAGACCGGCGAATCTCCGACTGCACCAGCGTAAACAATTCATCGTAACGTGGCTCTACAACCTCCGCCAGCGCTTGACGGGACAGATCCCTTGAAGGCCGATCAGCGACGCCTTGTACTTTTATCACCTCATCAGAGCTGGCCAACCGCGTAAGCGCACAGGCATACTTTATTTTTAGCTCATCCGCATTCTTCGTCGGCGTTCTCAGCGCCATAGCGATATCGTTGGTCACTTGATCTCCGGCAATGGGAATCACCGCCGTATGACGAATCGCACCCCCAGCAAAAATAGCAATATCGGTGGTACCTCCGCCGATATCAACCAAGCAGACACCTAGATCTTTCTCATCTTCAGTTAAAACAGCATAGCTCGAGGCAAGCTGCTCTAAAATAACCTCTTCAATCTCCAGCCCACAACGCTTTACGCACTTCTCAATATTTTGCGCTGCATTAACTGCACAGGTAACAATGTGCACTTTTGCTTCAAGACGAACCCCTGACATACCTAAAGGCTCGGGGATGCTGTCTTGCTCATCAATCTGGTACTCTTGAGGCAATACATGAAGCACCTTCTGATCAGCAGGTATAGCAACAGCGCGCGCCGCATCGATAACACGCTCAAGATCCATCCCACTGACCTCATGCTCCTTGATCGCAACAATACCATTCGAGTTCATGCTGCGAATATGACTGCCCGCAATACCGGCATAGACTGAATGAATTTGACACCCTGCCATCAGCTCAGCCTCTTCAACCGCGCTCTGAATAGCATTTACGGTTGCCTCTATATTGACCACAACACCGCGCTTTAATCCACGAGACGGGCAAGAGCCCACACCGACAACCTCGACATCACCATTCTCACTAATTTGGCCTACAACGGCGACCACTTTCGAAGTCCCGATATCGAGACCGACAATCAGGTTGTTTTCTTGTTCATTCACGTCCGACACTCTCTCTGGGCGAATTGCATTGGGGTTATCGTATTCTGGCTGCGCCTATTTTACAGCATTTTACAGGATCAGGCTTAGCTACTCATGCGTTTTACTGCGCGCTCTCTTTCTTTCAATGTTTCTTTCAATGTTTCTTTCATGTCTGTTACGATGTTTCTTACGATGATGCTTCCACTCTTTCCCGTCATATTTCCTTCAATGCATCTCTTGCACGAATTTTCCATCATCTATGTATATTTTTAAACCATAGCCGAGCAAAAAGCCAATTCATGACCGAGAAATTAGATCATCGCTTGCATTTAATGCTCTCCATTTCACAGCAAAGCCTTTCAAATAGCGTAGATCGATCTGGTCAACCGGTCTCTCCATCGCCATTAATTTAGGTAGTGCCATAACCAGCTGCACCAACTTATCCGCTGTGCTGTGTCGATCCACTTTTACGGTCACACCATTGTTCAACAAAAGCCGCCAAGACATATGTGAATTTAACTGAAGCTCGGTAATATGAACATCAACAGACCTCAACAGACCATTCATTTGATGATATTGCTGCATAACCCAATCCGCATATTGGCTGGGCGCTTTTAAAATGGGCAACCCCTCTATTTCTGGCAAACGCTGTGGCTGAAAAAGCACCCCCTGTTGATCCAGCATTTTGTCGTCACCCCAATAGGCAATAGGCGTGCGCTCCTTTATTTGAATACGCACCGTTGCAGGCCAGCTGCGTGTCACAACCGCTCTGCGCACCCACGGCTGCTGCTCCAACGTATCACGCAACGCACTAAGGTCCGCCCCAAAAAAACCCGCATCCATGTAAGGCATGACCAACGCCTCCAATTGAGCCGCCGTAATATGCTGTAAAGGCGCGCGCACCACCACATGCTCAACCGCACGATGCGCCAAAAGTTCATCTTGATGCTTGTAGGCCCACCCTGCTAGCCCAACCCCCATCAGCACCACCAGACCGGCCATCACGAGCAACGCCCGTTTAAGGAGCCGTGTCCCCAGCGCCTTTACCTGTTCAGCTTGGCCAACAGGCGCACTGGCGCGTGCAACCGCATGCCGACTGCGCTTGCGTAACGGGCTCATACTGGGCGACCGATCCCTTAATAGCAACACAAAAAAGAGCACACCTGTACCCTTGCCCATTCGAACGCCACCCACCTGTCTCTTCATGCGACTCTCCCTATCTTATCTATTTTTTTCTTGGGCATGATCGTCTCTTAAGCCCAGCGCATCAACGCCCCAGCGTTGCTGATGATAAAATCTCCATAACCAAAGCATCAAACTCAAGCCCCACGGCCTTTGCCGCCATGGGCACCAAGCTCCTCTGAGTCATACCTGGTACGGTGTTCACCTCCAATAACCAAAACTGCCCTTTTGCATCCCTCATAACATCGACTCGCCCCCAACCTCTGCAGCCCATCGCTTTATAAGCAGACAAACAGAGCGACTGCAACCGCGCCTCCTCCTCTTGTGACAACCCACAAGGAATAAGGTACTCTGTTTGACCGCTCAGATACTTGGCCTCATAATCATAAAATGTACGGCCCGTTATCAGCTGTACTGCAGGAAGCGGCTGGTCGTTGAGTATTGCAACCGTATACTCTTCACCCTCAACAAATCGCTCAACCAAAACATCGGAATCATAGGCACATGCCGCATGATAAGCAGCCGCCAATTCATCAGCCGATCTCGCCATACTCATTCCAATGCTCGAACCTTCCCGGCTCGGCTTCACAATCCAGGCCTGATTAAAATCCAATGAGGAGCCTTGCAGCGCGGCATCGCTGCTGATTAGAGCAAACTCAGGCGTCGGTAGAGCCTCCGCTCTCCAGATCTGTTTTGTCACCCGCTTATCCATCGCCATCGAGGAGGCTTGTACACCGCTGCCGGTATAAGGCACTTTAAGGTATTCCAAAATGGCCTGGACCGTGCCATCTTCTCCGCCCGCTCCATGCAAAGCAATAAAGGCGGCATCACATGACACCAACAGCTCTAGCCCTGGACCAGAGAGCAGCATCTCTTCAGATGGATCAATGGCCACAGCCTCAACGCCCGATGCTTGCAGAGCTGACAGAACATGACGGCCACTGTTCAGGGATATCTCCCGCTCTGCCGAGTCTCCTCCCATAAGAACAGCAACACGCTTACCTTCTAAAGCATGAGCATGACGCTTCATATCGCCATTTCGAGTATCATTCATATCGTCTTTTATCGTACCGCTCATTTTATATTTCACCGCATGTTAGGGCGATCAATCCGCAGAGAATCGCTGCATAATCTTCTGCGCTAACTTACCAATATCACCCGCGCCTTGAGTCAGCAATATATCACCCGGCCTCAACACCCCTCTCAACCGATCCAACAATGCATCGGGACTCTCTATATAAATAGGATCCACTTTACCCAACTGACGAATACTGCGACATAGACTTCGGCTATTAGCCTCTTTTATAGGCGCCTCCCCTGCAGCATACACCTCCATCAACAGCAGCAAATCGACCTCATTCAGCACCTGCACAAAGTCTTCATACAGATCTCGTGTCCGTGAATAACGGTGCGGCTGATAGAGCATCACCAATCGGCGCTCAGGCCAACCGTTTCGGATGGTCTGAATAACTGACTTGACCTCGTTGGGGTGGTGGCCATAATCATCGATCAGCATCACCTCACCCAACTCATCAAGGGCATCGACCATAAAATTGCCGTAGTGCTGGAATCGGCGCCCCACACCTTGAAACTTTGCCAGGCCATCCGTGATCGCCTCGAAAGGCACCCCCTCCTCCGCCGCGACAGCAATCGCAGCAACCGCATTCAACACATTGTGATGCCCAGGCAGATTCAAAGTAACCGTCTGAATCTGTTCCATATGAGGCAGCTGTACCCGAAAGGTCATTTGAGCTGCATCCTGCGAAATGGACTCGATTCGATAATCGGCTGCAGGGTGCACACCATAGGTCACAACCGGCCGCGATATCTTCGTCACTACCTCTTGGATCACAGGGTCATCCAAACAGACCACCGCCAGGCCATAAAAGGGCAGGTTATGAATAAACTGCAAGAAGGTCTCTTTTAATCGCTCAAAGTCACCGCCATAGGTGCTCATATGGTCCGCATCAATATTGGTCACAATGGCAACCATCGGCTGAAGGTGCAAAAAAGAGGCGTCACTTTCATCCGCCTCTGCCACCAAAAATCGGCTGGCACCCAGTTGAGCATTCGTGCCGGCACTGTTTAACTGCCCACCAATCACAAAGGTTGGGTCGAAACCCGCTTCACCAAGAAGGGTCGCAATCAAGCTGGTCGTCGTGGTTTTCCCGTGCGTGCCAGCCACCGCGATACCGTGCCGATACCGCATCAACTCGCCGAGCATTTCAGCACGAGGCACGATAGGAATACGACGTTCACGGGCTGCCATAATTTCGGGGTTCTCTTCTGCAACCGCCGTCGATACCACCAATACATCGGCTTTCACCACATGCCGACGATCATGACCAATGAAAATGTCGACACCCAATGCGCGCAGTCGCAACGTATTTGCACTTTCTGCTCGATCAGAGCCAGAGACCTGGTAACCTTGGTTTTGCAAAACCTCCGCAATACCACACATGCCCACCCCGCCAATACCGACAAAATGAATATGACGAATGCGCCGCATCTCCGGTATTGAGATCACCTCGCCTTTCAGCTGTTTAACCGCCGCCACCGACGGCCTTGACGCTTTACGCTTCACACGCAGATCCAACTCTATTGTCATCGTTAAAACTCACTTCCCACACACATCTAAAAATATCTCAGCAACCTGCTGTGTCGCATCACGATGGGCAAGGTTCCGCCCACGTATCGCCATCTCCTGCAATGCCATACGGTCATTCAACAACGGTTTTAGCACCTCAGCAAGGTGGCTTGCCGTTAATTGAGCCTGCGGCAGCAACAGGGCCGCCCCAGCCTTGACCAATACCTCAGCATTCTTTGTTTGGTGATCATCCACAGCATGCGGAAACGGAACAAAGAGTGCCGCCACACCTGCTGCGGCTACCTCAGAGACCGTTAACGCACCCGCCCGGCACACAACAAGGTCGGCCCATTCATACGCTGCGGCCATATTATCAATAAATGGCTCTATCTTGAACCGAGCCTTCTTATCACCGTACGCCTGCTCAGTCGGCGCCAAGTGCGCCTGTCCACACTGATGCCACACCATGAGGTCATCCACCCCATCACTCGAAAACAGCTGATCTATAGCACCTGGAACCACTTCGTTGATCGCTTTCGCACCTAAACTTCCACCCACCACTAAAATGCGCACCGGCCCCTCACGATTCGAAAGCCGATCCACAGGCTCGGGAATCTGAATGATCGCCTCACGTACAGGGTTCCCCGTCAAAATAAGGGGCCTCCGCGTTTTGCCCTGCCCCCCTTCTGAGCACGCCTCTGGCCGCTTCAGATAAGAGAAGGCACCCGGAAATGCACACAACACAGCACGGCTCAATCTAGCCAGCAAGCGATTGGTTAATCCGGCTACCGCATTCTGCTCATGAATCACCAAAGGGCAACCGATCATCCACGCTGCCAGTCCAACGGGGCCCGTCACATACCCCCCCATACCCAGCACACCGACAGGCTTTAATTGACGCAGTAACGTCAAAGCCTGCCCGGTAGCGCGCACGACGTTCAAAGGGGCCAAAAGTTTGGTCACAAAGCCTTTTCCTCTTAGGCCTTTTATATCAATCGTCGAGAGAGGAATCTCATGCTGAGGCACCAAGCCTGCTTCAATACCCTGAGACGTTCCTAGCCAATGGAGTGCATAGCCTTGCTGTTTGAGCGCCTGTGCAACGGCCAGCGCAGGGAAGACATGGCCTCCAGTGCCCCCTGCGGTCAGTACGACCGTTCCCTTACACTTCACCATCGGCTCGCAACTCTCTCTCAATACGCAATAAAATGGCGATCATCGCCATAGAGACGATTAAACTGCTTCCACCATAACTGACCAGCGGCAACGTAATACCTTTTGTCGGCAATATACCAATATTCACGCCAATATTTACAAACCCCTGCAACCCAAGAGAGAGACCAATCCCATAAGCCAAGTAGGCCGAAAAGTAGCTGTGCTGCAGCTCGGCCTTAAAGCCAAACCTAAAAGCAACCCATGTCATTGCAAAAAAGCTGACACTGAGAATCATCACCCCCATCAAACCCAACTCTTCCGCCAACACAGCCAAAACAAAGTCCGTATGCGCTTCGGGCAGATAAAAGAGCTTCTGCACACTCTCCCCCAAACCGACACCCCACCACTCACCTCGACCAAATGCAATCAAACTCTGAATCAACTGATACCCTATGCTGTATTTATAATCCCAAGGGTTGATAAACGATAAAATGCGCTGCAATCGGTAAGGCTCAATCACGGCCAACAAGGCCGCACCCACAATGCCGATACCAATAATCACGGCGAACCGCGTCAGCTTTATACCACTTAAAAAAATCATCCCCATACTGGCCAACGATATCACCACAAATGCGCCAAAATCGGGCTCTGCCAGAAGCAGCAGAGAGACCAATCCCAATATCATCAACGGAGCCAACACACCACGCCACTCGGCACGTACCTCACTCTGACGGCGCACCAAGTAGCCTGCAAAATAGATGATGACAAACAGTTTGGCCAACTCCGACGACTGCACTGTAATAGGTCCAAGCCGCAACCAACGGGTACTGCCATTCACCTCATGACCAATCACAGGCAAAAAAACCATCAGCAAGAGCGTTATACCCACCATCAACAGAAAGCCACCCGCCGCCTCTAAATGCCTCAATGGCACACGGTAGACCAAGGTCGCACATACAGCACCGATAACAAGATAAGCTGCGTGGCGCTGCACATAGTGAAATGGATTCCCCACCGCACCGCTCACCTCCAACGAGGCGGACATAATCATGACCAACCCAACCGAAAGCAGAAACAGCGCAACACCAAACAGCAGTCCAGCCTCATGGCGCGAGCTCCATTCGGGCACCGCGAACGCATCAACAATCGCTTTTAAAGAGCTCTTAAAAGGGCTCTTAAACCGTAGTCGGGTTGGTAATAGGTTCATAGCTCTCCGGACATCTCTCTGCGCACCCGTTTTACATGGACAGATACCGCCTCAACAAACCGCTCACCTCGCTCCTGATAATTCTGAAACATATCAAAACTGGCGCATGCGGGTGAAAGCAGCACCGAATCACCTGGCTCAGTGATGCGCTGCGCCGCTTGCACGGCATCATTTAAATTCTCTACCTGTTTTATCGGCAGCCGTTTCAGCGCTTGCGAATCATGCGTTTTAAACACATCGGCCATTTCAGCAGCCGACTCACCCAACAACAAAACGGCTTTTGCCGTTTGAGCGATCGGCTCCGCTAACGGGGTAAAGTCAGCGCCTTTGCCAGCACCGCCCGCAATCAACACAATCCGCCTATCATCGGCCTCTCCTCCAGAGAGCCCCTTGAGAGCCGCTATGGTTGCGCCCACATTGGTGCCTTTTGAGTCGTTATACCAATTAACACCCGCCGCTTCGGCAACCCACTGACACCGGTGCGACAACCCCGCAAAGGCCCGCAGCGACTCCCTCATCGCCTGCAGAGAGAAACCCGCTGCGGCTC
>JAYPBG010000094.1:0-3133 GCA_038124075.1 Gammaproteobacteria bacterium | reverse complement strand
CATTCTCAACATTATGCCGACCCGGCATGCGCAACTCCGCGACCGAGACCACACGCTTCCCACTACAAACCAAATGATCGCCAACGAGCCCCACTTCACCCTCATGCACCGGGGCATCCAAACCAAACGAGAAACGTACAGCATCTAACCCTGCATCCGGTTGCGTCAACACATCAGCCCGATTAAAGACCACCGCCTTCGCATTTGAATAGATGCGCCGCTTAGCGTCTGCGTACGCCTCAAACGTGCTATATCGATCCATATGGTCTGGCGTGATGTTGAGAATAGAAGCCACATCCGCTGCCAATGAGAAGGTGGTCTCCAGCTGAAAGCTGGACAGCTCCAAAACATACTGTTCAAAAGCCGGCTGCGCCGCCTGTAAAGAAGTCAAGACCGGCTCGCCTATATTACCTGCAACACAGGTGCTTAACCCATCAGCTTGTGCCATCAAACCCACCAGCGAGGTGACCGTGCTCTTTGCATTAGAGCCTGTGATCGCAATGCGCGGTACCGATGAAGCTTGGCAGAAAAGCTCAATGTCACCCACCACCGAGACGCCCTCCACCATAGCGTGCGCAATCGCAGGCTCAGCAACTGCAACGCCCGGGCTGACAACAACCTGATCATACCCAGCACCCCGATCAAACAACCCCTGATGCAAAGGACCCAGCCTAATCGGCACCCCTGGGTACGCCGCTTTAATCACATCCAGATCCGGCAGCAATGCTCGGGTATCAAACGCAGCCAGATCTGCTCCTTGAGCAGACAAATACGCAAGACATGAGCGCCCTGTATGCCCCAGCCCAATCACTGCGATTTTCTGACGTTTCGACTGCATAATACCCTCAGCTGTTTTCAGCGCTTCGCCTTAACTCACTCTTTCCACCGCTTCCGATGGCCTATCTCAATTTTAACGTTGACAGCCCCAGCAGCACCAAGATCACCGTGATGATCCAAAAGCGCACAATCACTTTTGGCTCCGGCCACCCTTTTAGCTCAAAATGGTGATGTATCGGAGCCATAGCAAAGATGCGCCGTCCAGTTAACTTAAATGAGGCGACCTGAAGAATGACGGAAACCGTCTCAATAACAAAGACCCCACCCATAATAAAAAGCACAATCTCCTGTCGAACAATCACAGCAATCACCCCAAGAGCGGCCCCTAAGGCAAGCGCTCCCACATCCCCCATAAACACTTGCGCAGGGTAGGTGTTGAACCACAAAAAACCCAACCCGGCCCCCACAATAGCGCCGCAGATAACAACAAGCTCCCCACTGCCCCGGACAAAGGGAATATTCAAGTAGTCCGCAAAGCCTGCATGACCCGACACGTATGCAAACACACCCAATGCACCGCCCACCAGAACCGTAGGCAGAATAGCAAGACCATCAAGCCCATCGGTGAGGTTGACAGCATTGCTGGTGCCAACAATCACAAAGTAGGTTAAGACAACATAAAAAATACCAAGAGGCAGAGCCACCTCTTTAAAAAAAGGCACAATAAGCTGCGTCTCTATCGGGGTTTTTGCATAGTGATAGAGAAAGAGCGCAGCGCCCAAGCCGGCGATCGACTGCCAAAAGTACTTCCAGCGGGCAGGCAACCCACGCGAGTTTTTCTCAACCACCTTGCGGTAATCATCCACCCAGCCGACCGCACCAAACACCATGGTGACCATAAGCACCACCCAAATATAGGCACTGCTTAGATCTGCCCAAAGCAACGTACTCACGACAATGGCACTTAGAATCAAAGCCCCCCCCATCGTAGGCGTACCCGCTTTGCTCAAATGCGTCTGCGGGCCGTCCTCACGGACAGCTTGGCCAATTTGATGCACGCTTAATTTTCGAATCATCCACGGGCCAAGCAAAAAAGAGTAGATCAGTGCCGTTAGGACCCCAAGAATGGATCTCAAGGTTAAATATTGAAAGACTGCAAAACCACTGTAATAGTGCGCCAAGTACTCTGAAAGCCAAAGAAGCATCTATACACCCTCCTGCTGGCAAGGGGCATGATCAACAACCTTAACCTTACGCTCATTCGAGGTCACCACACTTTTTTCAGACCCCGCCGCTTTCAAAGCATTCGCAACATCCTCCATCGCTGCGCTGCGAGACCCCTTCACCAGCACGGTTTTAAATCGTTCATGCAGATTTAACGGGCCTCTATCCGCAAGGCTTATGTCATGAATCAGCGCTTCTTTATCAGCGTATACCGTCAACTCACCGGCATGATCCGACCCCATTCCACGCTCAACCCATTCACCCCCTTCACCCACAACAATCATCGCATCAACCCGGCGCCCTTTTTCCGCTTGCGTTCGATTAAGCTCAACCATATAGCGCCCAACGCCCTCGTACCCCTCTTGTAACCCCTCTCCCATCTCCGCCATCATGCCTAAAATCAACAAAGAGGGTCCATCACACTCGCTCAACAGATCAATGGCTGCTCTGACTGAATGTGGATTAGCATTATACGTATCATCAATCACCGTCAGGCCACTGAGGGCAACTTGGGCATAGAGACGCCCCTTAATCGGTACCAGCGACTCCAGCCCAGCAATGATATGGGCCTCACTGATACCAACCGACTCAGCCGCTGCAATCGCAACCAGTGCATTCGACCACTGATGCCGCCCTAGCAAAGGGAGTATAAATGTGAACAACCCCCGCGCTGTTTTCACCGTCAAGCAGTCCTTCTGGCCAGAGCTCTTTTCGACGCCCACTAACTGGACATCGGCTTGATCCTCCCCCTTGCGCATGAGGTCTGCAGAGAAGGTGACTTGATTGAGGTGAGCACTGTTTTGCAACCAGATCTCATGATGAGCATCATCTAAATTGATAAGCGCAACGCCACCCGGCGCCACAGACGCATAGATTTCACCTTTTGCTTTAGCAACACCTTCAACGCTGCCAAACCCTTCCAGATGGGCCTCTGCCGCATTGGTAATGAGCGCCACATTGGGCTCGGCTAACCGGGCCGTATAATCAATCTCCCCCGCACAATTTGCACCCATCTCAATCACGGCATATTGGTGCTCAGCACGTAAACGCATTAACGTCAGAGGAACACCAATATCATTATTAAAATTGCCCTGCGTCGCCAACACCTCACCTTGTTGACGTAAGATTTGAG
>JAYPBG010000093.1:9083-11185 GCA_038124075.1 Gammaproteobacteria bacterium | reverse complement strand
CCTCTCACACACTCGATATTATCATTATGTGAGATGGTCACTTACAGGGCGCTGGCCCAAACATTACCATTTGGTAAGCTTAAAACACAACTTCCACCGTTAGGCCGACACTTCGACGGTTTATTGTCTTATTTGTCTTATTTGAGAGGCTATCATCTGCCGAGCTGAAATGAAGCCTCCCTCCATGCAGGTCCACAGCCGCTTTTGCTAGACTGAGCCCTAACCCACTCCCGCGTGTGGAGCGGCTGCGATCGGAACGAAAAAAGCGCTCACATAGGCGCTCCAGTTCCGCCTCATCCACCCCAATACCTGAATCAGTTAAGATCACCTTAAGATGCTGATCACAGCGCCTGATGGCCAATGTCACCAGCCCATGCTCAGGCGTATACTTGATGGCATTATCCAAAAGGTTGGCAAACGTCTGAAAGAGCAGGTCCCGATCCCCCAGCACATCATAGTCGGTCGTCTCATGACTCAAGTCATATTGCAGACATATCTGTTTATCTTCCGCCACGGGTTCATAGAGCTCCAATACATCAAGCAACACCTGATTGAGATTAACGGGCTGAAACGCTTTCAACCGCTTCCCACTCTCCAGACTTGCAATCCGCAGCAGTGCATTGAATATACCGAGTATCTGATCGGCTTCACCGATCAATGCATCGATGGCACCGGGTTCAACACGCCCTGAGCGCGCTTCGCACTTAAGCTGTTCAAGGTGGGTGCGTAAACGCGTCAATGGCGTGCGTAGATCATGCGCAATACTCTGCCCAGCATCTCGAACACTCTGCATTAATGCGTCCATTCGAGCCAGTAACCTATTTAAGATATAAGCCAGGTTGCTCAAGTCATCCCAGCGACTCTCAATCGAAATTCGATGCGACAGATCCCCTGTCTCCATAATAGAGTGGGCCGTATTGGCGATGCGATTGATTCGGCTCACCACAAAGGTACTGATAAAGAAGCTGATCAGCACCACAATGAGCATAAATATTAAGATCAATAGACTGAGCCACTTAAATCGCTCGTAGCTCTCTGAAATCGCCTGAATATCACGGGCAATCAATAACCGATGCCCGCTCTTAAACGTATGAATCTTTGCAGCGAATCGGTGCAGATCACCGTTTACTTTACGGTGGTATCCAACAACCCCCTCAGAGATCGAAAAGACATCGGCGGGTAACTCAGAATAAGAACCAGCCAACACGTCTCCATCTATATTGTAAAAAAGAGACGGGCCTGAACGAGCATCACGCTGACGCTCATTGAGGTAGGCCAACCGCCCACGCAAATCCAAAGCGCTCAAGCGCTCAAGCAGATGAAACATCTCACTGTCGATCACTGCCTCGGCCTCTCGAATGTAACTCTCCTCACCTAAATCGAACAGAGAGCAGACCAGCAGTATCGCTGACACCCCCAGCAGCGCAGTGAATAGGGCCGCCATCTTAAAGCTCGATGAGCGGTAATAGGCACGACTGAGTGCAGGTTTTACCAGATCCGTGGGCATCTCGTTAGGCTGTCGACCGGAATCAGAGGGGGGCTTCGATGATGTAACCTGCGCCTCGGATGGTTTTGATGAGCTGATTGTCCTTATCCCCTATTTTCTTACGCAATCTTGAAATATGAACATCAATGACATTGGTCTGAGGCTCGAAGTTATAATCCCAGACCGCTTCAAGTAACATCGTGCGCGTCACAACCTGCCCTTTGTGCTCAAGAAGGTAGGCCAAGAGTCGAAACTCTCTCGATTGAAGCTCAACCGGTTTGCCCTCGACGGTCACTTTTCGGGAAAGCAGATCAACCTCTAAGGTGTGCGCTTTGAGGTGATGATGCTCAGGTACCACTGAGTCATGACGACGCCGATTAAGCACCTCCAACCGGGCCGCCAGCTCACTGAACGCAAAGGGTTTTACCAGATAGTCATCACCGCCTGCACGCAGCCCTTCAACACGGTCTTCAACATCACCGAGCGCACTTAAAATCAACACAGGGGTCTTATTGCCTGCACCGCGTAAAGTCTTAATTAAAGTCATACCATCAAGACCAGGCAACATCCGATCGGCAATGATCACATCATAAGGCTCCGTGGTCGCTAAAAACAG
>JAYPBG010000093.1:0-9073 GCA_038124075.1 Gammaproteobacteria bacterium | reverse complement strand
ATCCACTACATGGTTAAGCTCTTCCAGCCCTTTACCGATATAAGCGCTGAGCACTTCATCATCCTCAACCAATAAAATCTTCAAATGCACGACCTTAAAACAGTGTTATAGAGACAGAAATAGAGACGCAAATAGAGACAGAAAGTATGAGCACACACCTTCCCATATACAGAGGTATCGAATCATGGAATCATCATGGAATCATAAACTTAGGGCTACGTGATGCAGCCAATGAGGGCAGCGACCTAGCCCGTATCTTAAGATATGGGGTTAACCTAGCACAGATACAGCACTGCACCTACCCCTAAAGCAAGGCTTATTCATACTTTAGGATACTTGGGATACTTAGGATACTTAAAATGCTGTAACCATAGCCTACTTAGGCTCGGCATAGGCTTCTACACGCGCTTTTAGCTTCTGCCCTGGTCGAAATGTCACCACTCTACGCGCTGTTATCGGAATCTCTTCACCGGTCTTTGGGTTTCTACCGGGGCGCTGCTTTTTATTTCTTAGATCGAAGTTGCCAAATCCAGACATTTTCACATGTTCATTGGCCTCCAAGGAGGCTCTCACCTCCTCGAAAAAGAGCTCCACCAACTCCTTGGCTTCACGCTTATTTAAACCCAACTCCTCAAAAAGACACTCTGCTAAATCTGCTTTTGTCAAAGCACCCATAACTCTCCCTCACCTTCCATAACCAACCGTCAGCAGTCACTCTCTCAGCACGGCATCAAGTTCCTCTTTCAACACACGGATCACTCGATCGACTGCATGATTGATCTCATCATCATTGAGCGTTCTTGATGGGTGCTGTAGGGTTAGGCTCACAGCCACACTCTTCTTACCCGTCCCAATCGAGTCACCCTCATAGAGGTCAAAAAGCATCAAATCAGTGAGCCACTCACCAGAGTGCGCCTTAATGGTGCGCAAGAGCTCTGATGCAGGCTTATCTTGATCAATGATTAATGCCAAGTCCCTTCGAACCGCTGGAAACTTGGAAACCTCTCTGAATTTTGGAATATTTCCTTTCCTTATTGCGTTTAAGGTTAGCTCAAATAGATAAACTTTGCCGCTTACTTTCCCAGTTTTCGTGGAAAAACCCAATTTATTTTCAAGGCTTGGGTGTAAAGCACCGATCCAGCCAACCTGCACCTGCTCCGGTGCTGTTGCAGTAGCTTTCTCACTATCGACACCCTTTGTCACCAGAGGGTCTGTCAGCGATATGGATGCCGCTTGACCGGGATGCAACGCACAGTGGCTGGCCTTTTCAAAGCGAACACGCTCTTCGTTACGACCCAGCCCAAAGAGGGCCATCAGATCACTTTTGACATCAAAAAAGTCGACTGGACGGCTCTCATGGCACCATCGATCATCCAAAAGAGGGCCAGTCACTAAACCTGCAACCACCTCCTCCTGCTCAATGGCACCTTCACGGTTGAGCCTAAAGCGCAGACCCGTTTCAAACATTCGGATACGCTCTTGTTGACGGTTTAAGTTATGCTGTGCCGCTTTAATTAAACCGGGCCATAGGTGCGTGCGCATCACCCCCATCTCCGCAGAGATCGGATTCGCCAACGCAACCGGCTGAGCATCCGGAGCAAGCAACCTCTCCCAAGCAGGGTCAACAAAGCTGTAGGTGATCACCTCCTGAAAACCACGATTGACCAGCGCATTTTTTATGGTCAGCAGAGGGACAGCGGCTTCGCTGAATGGGTCTATAGTGGACTCTGAGTCAACAGGCTCCAGTTTCAGTGTCGGTGACGTAGGTATCTGGTTATACCCATAGATGCGCCCCAGCTCTTCAATAAGATCAACATCGCGACGAATATCAAAACGGAAGGAGGTGGGCATGACTCGCCAGCCGCCTTCTACCGCCTCTACACCCAGCCCTAAGCGGGTTAATATCTGCGTAATCTCGTCATAAGGAAGCGAGAAACCGAGCAACGACTCAACATGTTGATGCTTAAGGTCGATCGGCTCTAAACACGCCTCAAGCGCACCGCGCTCTTCAGAGACCGTTGTGATGGGCCCTGCTTGACCACCCGCGATCTCTAAAATAAGCTGACTGGCACGCTCCATTGCAACCTGTGGCAAATTAAAATCGACACCACGCTCAAACCGATGCGATGAATCGGTATGCAGCCCAAACGACCGCGCCTTTCCAGCAATAGCCACTGGATCAAAGTGGGCGCTCTCCAAAAAGAGAGTGTGCGTTTTTCCAGTCTGTATGCCAGAGCCCTCCCCGCCCATAACACCGGCGAGCGCCAAGGCTTGCTTATGGTCCGCGATCACCAAGCTCTCTGCACCCATCTCGATGGTTTGACCATCCAGCAAGGTCAAGGACTCCTTCTCTGTCGCACGACGCACCCGAATACCGCCGTCAAGTTGATCCAAATCAAACGCATGCATAGGCTGCCCAAGCTCCAGCATCACATAGTTGGTAATATCCACTATGGCATCAATGGAGCGGATACCCGAGCGGCGCAGGCGCTCCTGCATCCAAATGGGGGTAGCCACCGCGCTGTTAACACCCTCAATCACACGCCCGACATATGTAGGGCAGGCTTGAGTGTCTTCAACCTCAACGGGACACTGACGATCGGACGTAACGGCTACCGCGGCGGCATCGATTGACTTAAGATCGGTACGATTCAATACAGCGACTTCACGGGCCAACCCCAATATACTGAGACAGTCACCTCGGTTCGGCGTTAGGTCCACTTCAATCGCATGATCATTTAACGCTAAATAGTCATAGAGTGCCTCCCCCACAGGCGCATCACTCGGCAGCTCCATAATGCCGTCGGATTTTTCAGCCATGCCCAACTCTGATTCAGCGCAGAGCATACCTGAAGAGTCTTGGCCACGGATGGTGGTTGCTTTAATCTCTAAACCATTAGGCAGCTTGGCACCTATTAAAGCAACGGCCACCTTGATATCGGCTCGAGCATTGGCTGCGCCACAAACAATCGAGAGAGGCTGCTCAGCCCCAACATCGACTTTGCAGAGCTGTAATTTTTTTGCATCGGGGTGTGGAGCGGTCTCCAACACGTTACCAACAACCACGGCATTAAATTGACCTGCAACGGCCTCGATACCATCCACTTCCAGCCCTGCCATGGTCAACTGCGCTACCAGCTCATCGGTTGAGATATTTGGGTTGACCCATTCACGCAACCACTGCTCACTAAATTTCATCTTAATCTACCTCTGTGGATCCTATCTCTGCATCTGTCTTTCTGTCTTTCTGTTCTTTCTGTCTTTCAACCTTGCTGCCTGTCTCTGTTTAAGACTCATACGCCTTACCCTATATGGCCTATAACGATGACCTAAACGATGAGCTAAAACTGCTGCAAGAACTTCAGGTCATTCTCAAAAAAAGTACGTAAGTCACTGACACCGTATTTCAGCATGGCAAAGCGCTCAATCCCCAATCCAAACGCGTAACCTGAGTAACGCTGCGTATCGATGTTGCAGTAGTCAAAAACATTCGGGTGGACCATGCCGCACCCTAATACTTCAAGCCATCCGGTCTGCTTACAGATTCGGCACCCCTTGCCTTCACACTTCACACACTGAACATCCACTTCGGCAGAAGGCTCAGTAAAAGGGAAATAGGAGGGGCGGAAACGTACCGCCAGCTCCTTCTCAAAGAAGTAGCGTAGAAAATCGGTTAATACGGTCTTGAGCGCGGCAAAGCTCACCCCTTCATCAACAACCAACCCCTCCACTTGATGGAACATAGGGGTATGTGTGAGATCGGAATCGCAACGGTAGACTCGACCTGGACAGATAATTTTAAGAGGCGGCTCACCCTTCTCCATCGTCCGAATCTGAACCGGTGAGGTGTGCGTTCTCAGCAGTCGCCCTAACCTTGACTGCCCTGCATCAGCTGCTCGACCACCCTCTTCACCGCGTGAGCACTTATCAGCTAAGGGGTAGGGCTTTTTAAGGTAAAAGGTATCATGCATTGCCCGTGCTGGGTGGTGACCTGGAATGTTGAGTGCTTCAAAGTTGTGATAGTCATCCTCAATTTCAGGGCCTTGCGCAACCTGAAAGCCTCGAGTAGCAAAAAAGGATTCGACACGTTGCAACGTCAATGTAATGGGGTGCAGGCCACCGCTTGAGGGGCCGCGAGCAGGCAAAGTAACATCAATTGACTCATCATCAAGGACTTTCTGCAGAGCCGCCGCTTCGAGTGCCGCTTTGCGTTCACCCATACTTTTTGCCAACTGTTTTTTAGCCTCATTGATGGCGGCACCGGCCTTAGGACGCTCCGAAGGGTCAAGTGTACCTAGATTTTTTAAAATAGCTGTGAAACGCCCTTTTTTTCCTAGATAGTCGACGCGAATGGCGTCGAGTTCCGACAAGCTTTCGGTCTGTTCTACAGCGTGCTCAGCCTCATTCAAAAGTTTGGTTAAATCATCCATCGTTGCAAAATCACCACGTTAATTACGTCAATTGAGTTTCAAGCCCTATTATTTCAAACAAAGTATTAAACAAATAAAGTATCAAGCAAATAAAGTATCAAACAAAGAAACCATGAAACAACACAGGGAAGAAACAAACAAAAAAAGGAAGAAACAAAAAAGGGAAGAACCCCAGTCCTTCCCTTTTTATATTAGTAAGCTCTAGCAGGTCAAGATTAAGCGTTCTTGGCTTTTTCTGCCAGTGCAGCAAAAACGGCTTTATCGTTTACAGCCAGCTCTGCCAATACCTTTCGATCCACTTCAACCCCAGCTTTCATAAGGCCATTGATGAAACGGCTGTATGAAAGACCATGATCACGTGCAGCTGCATTGATGCGCGTGATCCACAAGGCGCGGAACTGTCTCTTACGTTGACGGCGATCTCGGTAGGCATATTGACCGGCTTTTGTTACCGCCTGGGCCGCTACGCGATAGACGCGACTCCGGGCTCCGTAATAACCTTTGGCTTGCTTTAAGACCTTCTTATGGCGACGTCTTGCTTGAACGCCACGTTTTACTCTTGACATGATATTCCCCTATTTCAAAAATTCTGTAACAACTCTTCTCTATAAAAGAGCTCTTTATAAAAACGTTCTTGCCAGCGCCCTTAAACGGTTGGCAGCATGCGTTTAACCAATTTTACATCGGCTTCAGCCACTTGAGTCTTAGGTCTCAGTTGGCGAATACGCTTAGGGGATTTCTTTGTCAAGATGTGGTTTTTAAACGCACACTTACGTTTAAAACCGCTGGCGGTTTTCTTGAATCGCTTTGCAGCGCCTCGATTGCTTTTAAGCTTAGACATGATAATACACTCTCTATTGCTTTCAATTTTACCTGTTCAATCGCATATGCGTAGACCACCCCCTGAGCACCGTTTGGTACCCCAAAGAGACGCCCAACACGTAGAGCGAGAACCAGCTTTTACGATGCGAATTTATCGACTGCAACCACTGCCTAGGCTCGCACCTTTGCCTCATTTAAAAAACCCGCTCTTATAAGCCAGATCATTAAAAGACAGTGATTTTTGAAAGTAACTGACGTTACTTTTTCTTTTTAGGCGCCAGAACCATAACCACCTGGCGTCCCTCAAATTTTGCATGCTGTTCAACAACACCATGATCCACAAGATCATCTTCGATACGCTTCATAAGATCCATACCGATCTGCTGGTGAGCCATCTCACGACCACGAAAACGCAGAGTCACCTTTGCTTTATCACCATTCTCTAAAAAGCGAATCAAACTGCGAAGCTTGACTTCATAGTCACCTTTCTCTGTGGTAGGGCGAAACTTAATCTCTTTCACTTGAGACTGCTTCTGTTTCTTCTTGGCTTCAGTACGTTTTTTCTTGGCGTCAAATAGGAACTTACCATAGTCCATTAGGCGACAGACCGGCGGATCAGATTCGGGTGATATCTCAACCAGATCCATGCCTGCTTGTTTAGCCGCTTCAAGTGCTTCACTTAAGCTGACAACACCAACCTGGCCACCATCCGCTCCAATAAGCCTGACTTCTGAGCTTTCGATCTCTTCATTCACGAGATTGCGCTTAGAATCTCCTGGCCCTTTTTTTCCTTTCTGTTTAATGGTCTATCTCCTCAAACTGTTCTTAATTACACGCTGTTTAATGACATTTTCATTTTGCTGTCTCAAGCAGGTTGCTCAGCCGATCGGCCTCGACGCTCAATGGCTTCAGCAAGAGTACTGGCAAATTGATCAACCGTCATGACACCGAGGTCTTCACCCTCTCGCGTCCTAACCGCCACAGAGTCATTTTCAAGCTCTTTATCACCCGCAACCAAGATATAGGGTATACGGTGAAGTGTGTGCTCACGAATTTTAAATCCGATCTTCTCATTTCTCAAGTCCATAATGACCCGAAAACCTTGATCGCGCAGCTTATTGGTCACCTTTGTGCAATATTCGGCATGTTTATCGGTGATACCCATAACCACAGCCTGCTTTGGCGCCAACCAGGCTGGCATCCAACCTGCGTAGTTTTCAATCAAAACACCGATAAAGCGCTCGAACGAGCCCAATATGGCTCGGTGCAACATAACCGGTGTATGCCGCTGCCCATCTTCCGCCACATAGCTGGCTTCAAGCCGCTCAGGCATAGAGAAGTCAACCTGAATGGTTCCACACTGCCATACACGACCAATGCAATCGGTTAAAGAGAACTCAATTTTAGGCCCGTAAAATGCGCCCTCTCCAGGTAATAGCTGCCACTCAAGCCCTTTATCATTAAGGGCCTGCTCCAGAGCCGCTTCGGACTTATCCCAGATCTCATCACTGCCTACCCTATTTTCAGGCCGGGTAGATAACTTTATTGAAATATCATTAAAGCCAAAATCTTTATAGACAGCAAAAACAAGATCAATAAAAGCGGAGACCTCATCTTGAATCTGATCTTCTGTACAAAATATATGCGCATCATCTTGAACAAAGCCACGCACACGCATTAAGCCATGAAGCGTTCCAGAGGGCTCATTACGGTGACAAGAGCCAAACTCAGCCAACCTTAATGGTAAATCACGATAACTCTTAAGCCCTTGGTTGAAGACTTGTACATGGCACGGGCAGTTCATCGGCTTAATTGCATAGTCTCTCGACTCAGAGCCTGTGGTGAACATATCGTCTTTAAATTTATCCCAGTGGCCCGATTTCTCCCACAGTTGACGATCAACCACCTGCGGCGTTTTAATCTCTTTATAGTCGTTCTGTCGCAGGATCTTGCGGATATATTGCTCTAGCTCAGTGTAAATGGTCCAGCCGTCCGGGTGCCAGAAGACCATGCCGGGCGCCTGCTCCTGAAGGTGAAACAGGTCGAGCTGTTTGCCTATTTTACGGTGATCGCGCTTCTCGGCCTCTTCAAGCTGCTTGAGATACGCTTTTAGCTCTTTTTTATTTCCCCACGCTGTCCCATATATGCGCGTCAGCATCTCATTGGAGGCATCACCACGCCAGTAGGCACCGGCCAACTTCTGTAGAGTAAAGTGTTTTAAATGGCGCGTATTGGGGACATGGGGGCCGCGGCACATATCGATGTACTCTTGATGAATATAGAGCTTGATCACCTCCCCTTCAGGGATCTCATCAACAATCTCTACCTTGTAGGGCTCATTTCGCTCAACAAATGTTGCTCGAGCCTCCTCTTTTGTAACAACGCGGACCTCAACATCATAGCTCTGCTCGATCAGCTTTCGCATGCGGGCTTCTAATTCAGCCAGGTCATCAGCGGACATAGGCGCTTGCGGCTGAACATCGTAGTAGAAACCTCGGTCGATCACAGGCCCGATGGCCATACGAGTATCGGGTTTAAGCTGCTTTATTGCATGCCCTATTAAGTGCGCACAGGAGTGGCGAATAATCTCCAAGCCCTCTTCATCCTTGGCAGTAATGATCTGAAGCTCAGCATCCTCTTCAAAAGGGAGGGTAGCATCCAGCAGCTCACCGTTAACACGGCCCGCCACCGTGGCTTTCGCAAGACCAGGTCCAATCGACTCGGCAACCGTCATCACTGTTACGGGGCCTTCAAACTCTCTTTTACTTCCATCGGGCAAGGTAATCGTTGGCATGGGCAGTTGGCTCTAATGATTTACTTTCACATTAACGTTAAAGGTTTCGTACAAAAGGTCTAAAACCGTTGCGTTCAGCGAGCGGAACGAAAAAAGGCACTGTCTACAGTGCCCCTTAATAGAGTTTAGTCAGAGTGCGATCAAAATCCAGACCATTTTGATCGCCTTAATCTCTGACTGAACCACCGCGTTTAGAGCGATGGTCTAAATTGGTAGACACGAGTGGATTCGAACCACCGACCCCCACCATGTCAAGGTGGTGCTCTAACCAACTGAGCTACGTGTCTAGAGTGCAGACAAGTCATATCCGCTTTGAATGGAGGCAGATTATATTGATAAACAGTATATGGGGCAAGTGCTATTTTGCAACTTTATCTTTTTTCCTGACCTATTCGCGAGCGGGGGAATAGCCCGCGAGAGTGAGGGAATAGGAAGGGAATAGGACACCCATAAAAATGTTGACTCCCACCAGCAACCCAATTATCATCCCTCTCTCAATCCTAAACACTCAGAGCAGTAATAGTAAGCAGTAACAGTATGACCCGAGCCCGCAAAGAACTCATCGCCGTAGAATCAACCCCTTTCTACCACTGCATGGTCCGCTGCGTTCGCAGAGCCTACCTGTGTGGCGATGATCCCCATACAGGCAAAAACTACGATCACAGAAAACAGTGGACCGTTGAGCGGCTCCAGCAGCTCGCCTCCGTTTTCGCCATCGATGTCTGTGCTTACGCTGTTATGTCTAATCATTATCACGTTGTGCTCCACATCAACGATCAAAAAGCCAAAGCTTGGAGCGAAAAAGAGGTCGCTCAACGATGGACCTCTATTTTCAAAGGCCCTACCTTTATCACAGAGTGGATCAATGGCATACCGCTTAGCGATGAAGAAAGCACAACACTTAAAGCCCTCCTGCCCGTTTGGCGTAAGCGCCTTACCGACATCAGCTGGTTCATGCGCTGTATGAACGAGACCATCGCCAGGCAGGCAAACAAAGAGGACAGCTGTACAGGTCGATTTTGGGAGG
>JAYPBG010000092.1:7518-11417 GCA_038124075.1 Gammaproteobacteria bacterium | reverse complement strand
GGGTTAGGTATAAACCCCTCTTCCTCTCGACAGGGAAGGTAGTAGGGTTGTGCCCCGGCAAGCAAGGCGGCTCCCTCATAGATTTGATAGCAGGGGTTGGGCATGATAACGGTGGGTGCTTTTTTGCTTCGGTCGATGGCCGCTTGAGTGAACGAGAAGAGGGCTTCTCGGGTGCCGCTGACGGGTAGTACGTCTGTTTCAGGGCTAAGCGGTGCGTGTTCGAGTTTGAATCGGGTTGTGCACCACTGTGCAATCGCGGACCGGAGTTCAGGCAGCCCTTTGGTTGCCGCATATTTTGAAAAAAGTGCCTGGTGCTCCATTAAGGCATTAATGACGATGGGGGGGCAGGGGTGCTGAGGTTCGCCGATAGAGAGCGAAATCTTCTCATGTTCTGCAGGCGGGGTGCTCTGCGCAAACAGTGTGCGCAGTTTTTCAAAAGGGTAGGCATGTAGTTGTTGTAAACTTGGGTTCATAAGTGTTGTACCTGAAATAAGTGTAACACATGTTGTGCATTAAAATTCAATAGTGCCGTTTGGTGTATCGCTCTTTTGCGGTTGGTCGAGTTCGGCATGGAGCGCATCTTGTAGTGATTGGCATATTTTGGGGTCGTTGATAGGTTGTAGCGCTTGGTCTGTGACAAAGAATATATCTTCTGCACACTCTCCCAGCGTGGTGATTTTGGCATTATTGACCAGTATCTGAAAGCGCTGAAACACCCGTCCAACCGTGGCCAGTATGCCAGGTTGATCCAGCGTACGTATCTCGATGATGGTGTTTTTCCTATCGGGCTGATTGCTTAAAAAGACCTCGGTTCGGATGTTAAAGTGTTTCAGTTGTCTAGGCATTAAGCGGTCTGTGGTTGCGGCGAGTGCGCTTTTTTCCAGTGCATCGGTGAGTGCGGTTTTAATGTCGTTAAACCGTTGCTCATGTAGCTCACTTGGCTGGCTCTCTCGGTCCAATGCAATATAGGTGTCCAAACTGAAGTTGCTGTTAGAGGTCATGATGCGTGCATCTTGGATGGAGAGGCCTAAATTGTCCATCGCAATTACCGACTTTGCAAAGAGATTGGGTTGGTCTTCGGTGTAGACGAAAATTTGTGTTGCACCTTCGTGTCCGCGTGCCCCGCTCTTTTTAACCAAAATCAGTGGTTTTCTCTCTTTGTCGATCCTGCTGCCTTCACTTTTATGCTCGGTATGAGCCAGAATTTCGCGGGTATGCCAGGCGATGTCGTCGGCGCTCTCGCGCATAAAATAGTCATCAGACATTTGGCTCCAAATAGGTTCGACTTGTGTGCTTACAATGTTGTGCACACGCAGCAATATCAGTGCGCGCTCTTTGGTTTCGCTGATCCATTCCTCTTTGTTGATGGGGTTTTCTAAACCGCGTCTTAGGGCGCGTTTGGTTTCGCGGTAGAGCTGGCGCATAAGTGTGGCGCGCCAGTTGTTCCAAAGTTTTGGATTGGTTGCGCAGATGTCCGCTACCGTTAATGCGTAGAGGTAGTCGAGTGATATTTGGTCGCCTACTTGGCGGGCAAATTCATGAATAACCTCTGGATCAGACACATCTTTCTTCTGGGCTGTAATCGACATCAGTAGATGGTTGCGTACCAGCCATGATACTAAGCGGCTGTCCCAGCGTGTGAGCCGGTGATGCTTGCAGAAGACTTCAGCGTCATCAGCGCCCAGTTCGGAGTGATCGCCACCACGCCCTTTGGCAAGATCATGAAACAGCCCGGCCAGGTAGAGCAGCTCGATTTTAGGGAGTCGCTCAACAATCTCTCCGGCTACAGGGAACTCTCTGCGTCGCTCTGGATAACGAAAACGGCGCATGTTTTTTATCACCAGCAAGGTGTGTGCGTCGACCGTATAGATGTGAAAAAGGTCGTACTGCATCTGCCCGACAATGCCGTTAAAATCGGGTATGTATTGGCCAAGAAGGCCGCACCGTTTCATTCTTTTCAGCTGAGTGAAGAGCCGGTGAGGTGAGCGCAACAGTTCGATGAAGAGTGAGTTGTTTTGTGGGTTGTTTCTAAAGTCTTTATCAACGAGATAACAGTGATCGCGAATAAGGCGCATGGTGGAGGCGCGAATACCCGCAATGTCTGAGCGCTGTGCAAGGACAACGAAGATCTCCAGTAGGGCAGAGGGGTATTTGCGGAATGTCTCTGGGCCTGTGACTTCAATGTAACCATTGCAGACTTGAAAGCGGCTGTTGATGGGAGTGATTTGGCTGGTGCTGCTGTTTTGTAGGATGGCTTCGTTGAAATGCTGCAGTATCAGGTCGTTGAGCTCGGAGATCTCCATGGCGCAGCGGTAGTAGGCTTTCATGAATTTTTCCACGGCGAGGTTGGCGTCGCTGTCGCGATACCCGAGCAGGTTGGCCAGCTCTCGTTGGTGGTTGAAGAGCAGGCGGTTTTCATCTCGTCCGGTCAGTGTATGCAGCGCAAAACGGACTCTCCAGAGCAGGTCTTTACAGCGGTCCAGTAGGGCAAGCTCATCTTCGGTGAGAAACCACTGAGTGATGATGCTGGCATAGGAGTCGGTTTGAAAGTAGCGCTTGGTAATCCAGCCAATGGTCTGAAGGTCGCGCAGGCCGCCAGGGGCATTTTTAATGTCTGGTTCTAGATTGTATTCGGTGTTGTTATGTTTTTTATGTCGAGCTTTCTGCTCTTTAACTTTGGCTTGATAGAACTCTTTTGCAGGCCAGATATAGTCTGAACCTGTCTTTTCGTGCAGCTCCGTAAGCAGTTCCGCTGAGCCTGTTAGGTATCGGTTTTCGACCAGGTTGGTCATGATGGTGATGTCTTTCTTTGCAGCATTTGCGCACTCTTTTACGGTCCTAACGCTGTGGCCTATATCCAGTTTTATATCCCAGGCTAAGGTAAGAAAGGCCTCAATGGCAGAGCGTTGTTGGCCGCTGGGCTCCTCTCTCAACAGGATTAAAAGATCAATATCCGAGTGGGGGTGCAGTTCACCCCGACCGTAGCCGCCCACGGCAACCAAGCTGATATTAGCTCTATCTTCATCGTTTTTGGGCCAGGGTAAGCTGTTCCAGGCAGTGAGTAAAATCGCGTCAATGAAGGCGCTCCACTCGCAGATGGCCGATAATATGTCTATCGAGGCGCAGTCCAGCGACTTTTGGTATGCGCGCCCTTGTTGCACGGCGTTGCGCAGCAGCGTGATCCGATTGTCGGGGCTGATGCTGCTGAGTTCTGCTGTCAGTTCTGCCAATGTTTTGTGTGGGGAGGCGGCTGCTGTTGTATTGTGCTCTTGTGTATTGTGCTCTTGAGGCATGGTTAAAAAGACTCTTCTGATCTTTGGGTAAATACTTCGACACCTGTTTCGGTAACGCCGAGTGTGTGTTCCCACTGGGCGCTCAGTTTACGGTCTTTAGTAATGACCGTCCAATTGTCAGGCAGCAATTTTACAACGGCCTTGCCCGCATTGACCATGGGTTCAATGGTGAAGCACATGCCTGGTTCGAGTTGCTCTCGAGTACCCGGCTCGCCATAGTGGAGCACCTGGGGTTTCTCATGGAAGTTAAGGCCGATGCCATGACCGCAGTAGTCGCGAACCACAGAAAATCGGTTGGACTCGGCGTGCCGTTGAATAGCAGCTCCGATATCGCCTAAGTAGACCCCGGGTTTGACCATGTCAATCCCGATATAAAGGCACTCTTGCGCCACAGTTATCAGTCGTTTGGCCAGTATGGAGGCGTCACCGACTTCGTACATCTTGCTGGTGTCACCATGATAGCCATCATATATTACAGTGACATCGATGTTGATGATGTCACCTTTTTTGAGCCGTTTACGGTCGCTGGGTATGCCGTGACAGACAACATGGTTAACGGATGTGCAGATGGACTTTGGGAAGCCTCGGTAGCCTAGGCACGCGGGT
>JAYPBG010000092.1:1756-7508 GCA_038124075.1 Gammaproteobacteria bacterium | reverse complement strand
GGCAAATAGTGTCCAGTTCTTCTGTTGTGGTGCCGGGTACAACGTACTCCTCGATCATTTCGAGCACTTCAGCCGCCATTTTTCCAGCGATGCGCATCTTTTCAATGGCTTCAGGTGTTTTGATGGTGATTTCGTTCTGTTCCATTATAAGGCCTTACTTTAAAATAAAATCACGGTTAATTTAGCGACAAAACCTGTTTGGTCTACCAAGTTTCAGCGATTAGAGCTAAACTAGGATAGCTAAAATCCAAGTTGTAGACTATGGCTCACTGAAGGAATTCATCGTATTACACGTATTATAATGGCGTTTGATGAGTGAGCAGCCTTATTTTGTTTAAATCTGTTTGATCTGCTTGAGCGTTGAGGAAGGCCCTAATTGCCTTGCATCAACTTGTTGTGGTGTGAAGGATGTGGTATAAAACGCGCGCGGTAAAGCAAATATCGGTCAAGTGTGGTCTACAGCCTAACCCAGTGCTTAACTTACACAAAGTGGACGCCAAGTAAGCATCAAAGGCGGTCATAAAGTTGATGTTATAGTTAATGTTGAGGCGTGCTGGAGGCAGGATGAGCGTTAATATGGCGAAAAGCCAGTCTGAAGCATGATGGCTTGATTTGTTAGCTTTATTTGCATAGACGTGCAGATGCGGGCAATAGGTGCTCGTGATGCAGAAAAGACGACACACATATACCGACACATAGCTATGGGTGCTGATGCTGAAGGCTGAGAGGCTGAAGTATGGGTTATAGGTATGGGGTATATGGAGGCGTAACCCAAAATGATACAGGAGACTATATGCCATGCCAACGGTTAGCATGAAAGAGATGATCAAAGCGGGTGTTCACTTTGGACACCAAACTAAATTTTGGAACCCCAAAATGGCGCCCTATATCTTCGGCGCTCGTAATCGAATCCATATTATAAACTTGGAACATACGGTTCCCCTTTTCAATGATGCCCTCACTTTCCTCAATAAGCTGGCTTCACGCAAGAGTAAAATCTTATTTGTGGGCACTAAGCGTGTTGCTGCAGAGATTATTAAGAAAGAGGCTGAGAATTCTGGTATTTACTATGTGAACCACCGATGGTTGGGTGGCATGTTGACGAACTGGAAAACCATTCGCCAGTCCATCAAACGTTTAAAAGATCTTGAAACTCAAAGCCAAGACGGAACATTCGATAAGCTGACCAAAAAAGAGGCGTTGATGCGCCGTCGTGAAATGGAGAAGCTGGATCGCAGTTTTGGTGGTATTAAAGAGATGGGCGGCCTACCTGATGCGATTTTTGTTATTGATGTCGGTCATGAGCATATTGCTGTAACCGAAGCCAATAAACTGGGTATCCCGGTCATTGGTGTTGTGGATACGAACTCAGATCCATCAGGCATCGACTATCTTGTACCTGGTAATGATGATGCATTCCGCGCAGTACAGCTTTATGTGCAAGCGGCTGCGGCCGCTATTTCTGAAGGTCGTGAGTATGCACGTACTCAAGGCGTAAAAGATGAGGATGGCTATGTGGAAGTTGATGAGCCAGAAAAGGCAGCGGATGTGCCCGCAGCAGAAGAGGCACCGAAAGCGGCGGAAGGTTAAAAGATTAAGCGCATAGGTGAACAGTAGGCATTAAGTAAGTAAGAACGTAAGTAAGATAAGATGAACAGAAAAAGGGGCATTGCGCCCCTTTTTCTGCATTTTCGAGAAACAGAGTTAACCCCGTTAAATTTAGTTAAAAACTGATTAGAAAGAGGTGATCAAAGATGGCGGTAACGGCAGCACTTGTTAAAGAACTGAGAGAGCGCACTGGCTTGGGCATGATGGAGTGCAAAAAAGCGCTGGTAGCATCTGAGGGTGATATCGAGTTGGCTATTGAGAATTTACGTAAATCAGGTCAGGCGAAAGCGGCAAAAAAAGCAGGCAGAACAGCCGCTGAGGGTGCAGTGCTTGTTTCTGTGCAAGATGGCTTGGGTGTGATGGTTGAAATTAACAGTGAGACCGACTTTGTTGCACGAGACTCTAACTTTTTAGAGTTTGGTGATAAAGTGGTCGCCTGTGTTGCAAAAAACCGTGAAACAGATATGGCCAAGTTGGCGGAGCTGGCGATTGAAGAGGGTGCAGGCACGGTAGAGGAAGCTCGGCAGGCGTTGGTTCAAAAAATAGGTGAGAACATTCAGGTTCGACGTGCCCATGTTGTTGAAGCGCCTGTTGTCGGCAGCTATGTTCATAATCAGAAAATTGGTGTACTGACCGCGCTCAGCGCCGGTGATCAGGATTTGGCCAGAGATGTTGCCATGCATGTTGCAGCGGCGAACCCTTTGGTTGTAAACCCCTCTGATGTGCCTGAAGAGGTTCAACAAAAAGAGAAGGAGATTTTCTCTGCGCAAGCGCGTGAGAGTGGAAAACCTGAAGAGATCATTGAAAAGATGATTGTTGGTCGAATGAAAAAATATTTAGCTGAAATCAGCTTGGTTGAACAGGCGTTTGTTAAAGACCCGGATACCAAGGTTGGCGCATTGGCCAAGAAGGCGGGCGCTGAAGTGACTGGCTTTATTCGCTTTGAAGTGGGCGAGGGCATCGAAAAAGAAGAGGTTGATTTTGCAGCAGAAGTAATGGCAACTGCAAAAGGTCAATAGGCCGGTAAAGGTTAATAAAAGCTCAATGCCTATGAGGGCGCTCTTTTATTAGCCGGATGTAGCGATGTGAATGCGTAGACCCACAGGAAATTTTTTTCTGTGGGTCTACGCTTGTCAGGGGTTTGAAAAAAGCCAGTTCCGTGAAAAGCTTTTTGAAAGCACTGTAAAAGAACTGTGAAAGAGTTGGAGTGTAGGTGATGGGTGAACGTGCAAAATATAAACGTGTATTGCTGAAGTTAAGTGGCGAAGCACTGATGGGAAGCGAGTCATTTGGTATTGACCCCTCTGTTTTGGATCGCATGGCGGCCGATATCTCTGGCATTGTGGCCCTGGGTGTTGAAGTTGGGCTGGTGATTGGGGGGGGCAACCTATTTCGTGGTGCAAGCCTGCATGAGGCAGGTATGGACCGTGTTGTCGGGGATCACATGGGTATGCTCGCAACGGTGATGAATGGGTTGGCGTTGAGAGATGCTTTGACCCGCGCCAAGCTGAGGGCTCGCCTTATGTCCGCCATTCCAATGACCGGTGTTACAGAGGTGTATGACCGCTTAGAGGCTAATCATGCGCTTTCAAATGGCGAAGTGTTGATTTTTTCAGCGGGCACTGGCAACCCTTTCTTTACGACCGATTCGGCCGCCTCTCTGCGTGCCATTGAGATCAATGCAGACCTGATGTTAAAAGCAACCAAAGTGGATGGCGTGTACAGTGACGATCCTGTGAAGAACCCTGAGGCTGTAAAGTACGACACACTGAGTTATGATGAGGTGCTGGACAAGAAGCTGGGTGTCATGGATTTAACAGCCATCTGTCTCTGTAGGGACCATGGGATGCCGGTGCGTGTGTTTGATATGATGGCGGACGGCATACTGTATGAGTTGATGCAGGGCGCATCTGTCGGTACTCTAATACAACCTCAGTCTAATATGTCTTAAATAGCGCGGTTAATTTGAGAGTAACTCATGTTGCACACCCGAAGTACTGATCGCAATAGAACGTGAGATCAGTAATAGAAAGTGCGACAGCATTAAGAGACCATAGAAAGGTGATATGAATGATTAATGAAATTAAAAGTGATGCAGATACTCGAATGAAAAAAAGCATAGAGGCGTTCAAGACAGCGCTGTCTAAGATTCGGACAGGGCGAGCTCACCCCAGCTTATTGGATGATGTCTGCATTAATTATTACGGCACACCCACGCCCATTAAGCAGGTCGCGAATATCGGTGTAGAAGAGGGGCGCACGCTAACGGTCTCTCCTTGGGAAAAGCATCTGGTACCGGATGTTGAGAAAGCAATCATGGCGTCGGATCTTGGTTTGAACCCTTCAACGAGCGGTGATCTGATCCGCCTGCCATTGCCACCCCTTACTGAAGAGACACGTAAAGAGCTCACCAAAGTGGTGCGTGCCGAAGCGGAAAATGCGAAAATTGCTTTACGAAATGTGCGTCGAGATGCCAATGGCGATCTGAAAGAGCTGCTCAAAGAGAAAGAGATCAGCGAAGATGAGGAGCGCAAAGGTGAAGAGGATATTCAGAAAATCACCGACAAACATGTAAAAGGCGTAGATGAGCTGACGGTACAAAAAGAGAAAGAGCTGATGGAAATCTAGCGGTTCTCTCGGTAGGTATGTAGATAGATAGGTATGTTTTCTAAGCCGGTCACGGCCATGATAACAGTGGCGGTAATGCGGTAATAGAGCAGTAATAGTAATAGTAACGGTAACAGCCATATGCGTTGCAATGATGAGCAAGAGCAAGAGCAAGAGCAAGAGCAAGAGCAAGAGCAAACATCCGGTCTGCCAAAACATATTGCAATTATTATGGATGGCAATAACCGTTGGGCGAAGCGACGGGGGTTGAGAGGTGCTGCTGGCCATAAAGAAGGGGCCAAGGCGGTCAAAGAGACGGTTAAAAATTGTGTTCGACTAGGCATAGAGGCGCTCACAGTCTTTGCTTTCAGCAGTGAAAATTGGCGTCGGCCGAAAGAGGAGGTCGAACTGCTGATGCAGCTGTTTCTTGAGTCGCTCAATTCGGAAGTTGAAGAGCTCTATGCAAATGGTGTACGTCTTAGATTTGTCGGTGACCTGTCGTTGTTCTCTGAGCCTCTGCAAAAGGGGATGCGCAGCGCCATGGCCTATACAGAAAATAACCGCCGGCTAATCTTTAATGTTGCGGTGAATTATGGAGGGCGCTGGGATATTACGGAAGCGGCCCGATCCATTGCCGGTGATGTCCAGCGTGGTGCGCTACAGCTGGCGGATATTGATGAACACCTTTTGGATGCTCGCGTTACACTCTCTGATCAGCCTCCGGTTGATCTCTGCATTCGAACCAGTGGTGAGCGGCGCATCAGTAATTTTTTACTTTGGCAAATTGCTTATGCAGAGCTCTACTTTGCTGAGTGTCTATGGCCAGATTTTGATTTTAAAGCACTGAAAACGGCGGTAGACGACTTTGCTGCACGGCAACGTCGTTTCGGTCGTACCAGCGAACAGGTTGAGTCATTGAGTGGCGTTGATGCGAGCTCAGGCTCTGTATCCATTGAACCGACGGGCGCACCTTGCGCTGATGATGTGTCTTCATGTTAAAAACGCGTATCTTAACAGCGCTTGTACTGCTGCCTCTAGCGCTCTTTGGTCTTTTTTTCACAACGCTGACCCAGTTTAAAGCGGTCGCTCTTTTGATTGTTGTCGTGGCAGGCTGGGAGTGGGCAGGGTTTGCAGGTATCCAGCAGCCTTTGAAAAAAGGGCTCTATACCCTGTTGGTTGGCGGCGCGGCATTAGCCGCGCTGATTGTTCCCACCTCGTTGTCGCTCTGCATGAGTCTGCTCTGGTGGTGCTCAGCGCTCTACTGTGTCGGCAAATACCCTGAGAGCGGCCGACTGTTTGATCGGTCATGGGTTGTGGGTTTGGTCGGTTTAATTGTGCTGCATTCGACGGTGACCGCTATGGTGGTG
Source organism: Gammaproteobacteria bacterium (assembly GCA_038124075.1). Taxonomy (GTDB): domain Bacteria; phylum Pseudomonadota; class Gammaproteobacteria; order Pseudomonadales; family JAYPBG01; genus JAYPBG01. The sequence continues at coordinate 1,926 of JAYPBG010000092.1, read as the reverse complement.
CTCAGAATGTTGGATATGGGAACTGGTTGGCTGCTCTATGGTCTCTGTTTAGTATGGGTTGCTGATACGGGGGCGTACTTCTCGGGGCGCCGTTGGGGAAAGCATAAACTGCTGCCTGCCGTAAGCCCAGGTAAGACAATAGAAGGGATGATGGGCGCCCTGGTGTTGAC
>JAYPBG010000092.1:1178-1669 GCA_038124075.1 Gammaproteobacteria bacterium | reverse complement strand
TGGGGGTGTGATGGATCGTATAGACAGCTTAACCGCTGCGTTGCCTTTTTTAGCGGCAGCGTTTCACTTTAATATTCTATCGATCTAACGAATAAAGGTTTAAAAATGAGAAAACAGCAGGTCTCTATTCTTGGGGCAACCGGTTCTATTGGCCTCAGCACCTTAAAAGTCATTGATTTGCACCGGGATCGCTACTCAGTGTATGCGCTTTCAGCCAACAGTAATGTGGATCTGATGATAACGCTGGTTGAAAAATATCAGCCTGTGTATGCCGTCATGGCCGATGAGCAAGCAGCGGATATCTTGAAAGCCTCCCTCTCTGGGCATGACACTGAAGTATTGAGCGGTTTAGAGGGGTTAAAGCAGATTGCGGCGGATGAATCGGTGGATACCGTTATGGCTTCTATTGTTGGCGCAGCAGGGTTGCTGCCAACTTTAGAGGCCGTCTATGCAGGTAAAAGAATTCTTTTTGCAAATAAAGAGGCGTTGGT
>JAYPBG010000092.1:0-1168 GCA_038124075.1 Gammaproteobacteria bacterium | reverse complement strand
CCGCTGCAGAGTGTGGAGCCACGCTGTTACCCATTGACAGTGAGCACAATGCAATTTTTCAATGTTTGCCCGCTCAAATGACCCAAGGGGGGGTGATCTCTGACACCTTTGCGCCTTATGGTATAGAGAAAATTCTCTTGACGGCGTCGGGTGGACCCTTCTTAAACCGCTCACCCGATGAGCTGCATAAGGTGACGCCTGATGATGCTTGTAAGCACCCCAACTGGGAGATGGGCAGAAAAATCTCTGTTGATTCGGCGACCATGATGAATAAGGGGTTAGAGCTTATAGAGGCCTGCTGGTTGTTCAATACACCTGCCGATCAGATTGATGTTGTGATACACCCGCAGAGCGTGATTCACTCTATGGTCAGCTATAATGATGGGTCCGTGCTTGCCCAGCTGGGCAGCCCTGATATGCGCACACCGATCGCCTATGGGCTGGCTTGGCCAAACCGTATTCAATCAGGCGTCAAGGCGCTTGATCTTTTTGAGATTGCTGAACTGCGTTTTCAAAAGCCTGATCCCGGACAGTTCCCCTGTTTAGCGTTAGCGAAATGGGCTGCCGATCAGCGTGGCCACCTTCCTATTGTTTTAAATGCAGCCAATGAGGTGGCGGTGGATGCTTTTTTACATGAGCAGATTGCTTATCCCTCCATCGCGAAGGTGGTTGAGTCAACAATGAAAACGTTGCAGTCCGCCGGAGGGGGAGATGATATAGCGTCTATACTGGAGATCGACGCCCAAGCTCGCCAGGTTGCGCGTACGTTTATTTAGTGCCCTTTAACGCCCTTTAATGTACATCATGAGTTGGTCTATGGAATTATTGCAAACAGTGCTCTCTTTTATTTTAGCGTTAGGCATACTCGTCACCCTGCATGAGTATGGGCACTTCTGGGTGGCAAGGCGTTGCGGTGTAAAAGTATTGCGCTTCTCTGTTGGTTTTGGAGCGCCGCTGTTTAAGTGGACCGATAAACAAGGCACAGAATTTTGGATCGCCTCCATCCCTTTGGGGGGGTATGTAAAGATGCTGGATGCCCGTGAAGGTGACGTGCCTGAGGCATTGAAAGACCAAGAGTTTACACAGAAGCCTGTCTTGCAGCGCATCGCTGTATTTGCGGCAGGACCTCTGGTCAATTTGCTTTTTGCTGTACTGGTCTATTGGGTGC
>JAYPBG010000091.1:1482-11464 GCA_038124075.1 Gammaproteobacteria bacterium | reverse complement strand
GTTTGGCGACGGCTCTGGCGCGCACGACACCGCCCACATCGGGTGAGACAACCAGTGGGTTTTCATATTGGCACTTTGTTATATCGGCGAGCAGGACGGGGGAGGCATAGACGTTGTCGACGGGGATATCGAAGAAGCCTTGTATCTGGTCGGCGTGCAGGTCAACGGTTAATACGCGGTCAATCCCAACCCCTGTAATCATGTCGGCAACCACTTTGGCGGTAATGGGGACGCGTGCAGAGTGAACCCGTCGATCTTGTCGTGCATAGCCGAAGTAGGGGATCACGGCGGTGATGCGCCCTGCAGAGGCTCGACGCAGGGCATCGGCCATGACGACAAGCTCCATGATGCTGTCGTTGGTGGGGCGGCAGGTCGATTGGACGATAAAGACGTCGCTGCCTCGAACATTTTCAGTGATTTCAATGGAGGTTTCACCATCGCTGAATCGGTCAACTTTGGCTTCCCCTAAAGGGATGTGTAAGTTCTGGACAACTTTTTCGGCCAGTTCAGGGTTGGCATTACCGGCAAACACGACGAGTCTGGACATAATCAATGGCTACCTGTTGATTGAAAGGGGGCTGTTATCTTAAATTAAATAATCGGCGTGAATTGTTGCTCATGAGCTAAGAATATACAAGCGTTGAAGTGATTTTTTATTGATAAGAGTTATTGATAAGAGTTATTGATAAGAGTTATTGATAAGAGTTATTTATTAGGTATTCGCTAGGTTCAGCTGGTTTTTTTGTTTGGCTTTTTATGTGTGGCTTTCTATGGCTTGATTTGGTTCTGTTTGCGGTATATGGCTGGGCCGGAAGGATTCGAACCTTCGCATCGCGGGATCAAAACCCGCTGCCTTACCGCTTGGCTACGGCCCAATCTCGAGACAGCTGCATTATCGACAATATTCACGGTGTTTTCAACTCTCTCTTTTCACTTTTTTCACTTTTTTCACTTTTTTTAATATTTTTTTAGTATTTTTTTAATATTTATAAAGATTTCTTGTGCAGAGGGGGGGTGGTGGGTGCTGAAAGGCATTTTAGGTGGTTGCGGGGTTGATGCCTTTGGTGAGAAAGAGTTGCCACCCTGGTGAGCTGTCTGAGCGTGCTTGTTCTTGGCTCTTGAAATAGGTTTTGCTCTGTTCCAGTGCCTGTTGTGCGGCGGCTTCGGCTTTAAAGGGGACGAAGCAGCTGCTGCCGGTGCCGGTCAGTTGAGCGGGGCCGAACTGTTCTAGCCAGCTTAATGTGGTGTCGATCTCGGGGTACAGTCTGCGCACCACCGGTTCAAAGCTGTTGCCAAGTGTTTGTGTGATGTTAAGAGGGTCTAAATCGATGGTGTGAGTGAGTGTGCCCTCTGTTGTCAGGGGCGTTGGCTGCTTGGGGTGATTTCGCTGCAGAGCTTTATGCTGAAAGAGTTGTGCTGTGTCGGCATGGCAGGGGGGGGTGACCACAAGGTAGTGGTACTCTGGGAGTTCGACGGGTATCAGCACCTCGCCAATACCTTCTGCCCAGGCGGATCTGCCCAGTAGAAAGATGGGAACGTCGGCACCCAACGTTCGACCGATCTGTGTCAATGTTGGGGCAGGCAGGTTCAACTGCCAGAGTCGATTGAGTACGCTCAATGTTGTGGCGGCATTGGATGAGCCGCCCCCTAGCCCTCCTCCCATCGGAAGCACTTTGTCGAGTTGAATATTGATGCCCGTGGGTGCTTTACCGTGTTGATGGGTGTAGTGGGCTTGCAGTGCGGTGGCTGCTTTGATGATGAGGTTCTCAGAGGCTGGGACGCCATCGAGTGGATGGGTCAGGCGGATCTCATGGTCTGTACGAGGTGTAAAGGTGAGTGTGTCGGCGATATCAATGATCTGAAAAAGCGTTTGCAGATTGTGATAGCCATCCGGTCGTTTCCCGGTGATATGAAGAAAGAGGTTGAGCTTTGCGGGGCTTCGAGCCGTGATGCGGTTAACGTTGGGGTCAGAGTGGTCAGAGGGGTCAGAGTGGTTTAGGGGGGTCATGGTTCACATCCTGAAAAGTGCCACCGGTTTAGGCTCAATGTTGTCTTGAGCCGAGGGTGCGTCGCACGAATGGTTCTCGGTAATGTTAATGTCTGATGAGGCGCTGCTATCGGCTGAAGCCTGGGGTACTCAATCCGCCAACCGGCCTGCTGTAGGGTTTGAAGGTGGCCGTTACTATCAAGGAGGTAGGTGCTTGTGTCAAGTGGGTCGGGCAGCCCTTTTATCCACCAGCGAAGGTGATCAATCGGGATTGACCAGCCAATGGCAGATTCAAGAAGCTGTTCTGCCCGATCGCTCTCGAGCTGGCCGTGGCGGTCCGTGAGTGTGACCCCATCCGGGCTCCCTTTGATGATGACGCTGCCTTGGCCTAAGGGGCCATTCAGCTGAACCGAGTAGTGTGCTTCATTCTGCTGCCACTTAAGAAAAGCAGAGCCGCCTTTTAGGGTGCGGTCCTTAAGGGGTTTAACCCCTACTTTCCCTTCGATCTGCCAGCAGCTAAGGTGGGACTTCTCAGCCTGTTGCGCAATCGTGGGGGGCGGGTGATCTATTGATGAGGTGGGTAGTGGGGCTGTAGGGTGTTGTGCGCAGCCGCCGAGCAGTGCAAGCAGCCATAGCCCTGGTCGCCAGATAGGCGAAGGGTTGAATAAATATGACGTATTGGGGTTCCTCATGTCGGCTCGGCTGTTCAGGTGCTCATAGTTAGTTAGGTGTTAGGTGTTAGGTCTGAGAGGTGTTACTGCTCGGTTGCTCCTAGCCTCTGCATCGTTTGGGTGATGATCTTATTTTCAGGTGTGCGCTCGAGCGCTGCACGCCATATTTGTAGGGCTTTTTCCTGTTTGCCAGAGGCCCAGTAGGCTTCACCGAGGTGTGAGGCAATCTCTGGGTCTTGAAAGAGGTCATACGCTTTTTGTAGATAGTGCAGTGCCATTTTATAGTTGTGCTTTTTAAAGTAGAGCCAGCCCAGACTGTCGATGATGGCAGGGTCGTTCGGCTCCAAGGCTATGGCGCGCTGGATAAGCGAGTGAGCTTCATCAAGCCGGTCGGTTTTATCTGCCAATGTATAACCGAGTGCATTCAGTGCGAGGGCACTGTTGGGGTTGGTATTAATGATCGCACGTAAATCCTCTTCAAGCTGATCGATGCGGCCCAGTTTCTCTGCCACCATAGCACGGCTATACAGTAGGTTTTTTTGATTTGGGTGTTTGCTTAAAGCGCTGCTGAGCAGTTCGTAGGCTTGTTGGTGCTGGCCCGCATTGCTGATGATATCGCTCTGTGTTACGAAGAGCTCTATAGCGTGGTGCGGGTCTTGTGCTCGAGCATTTTGCAGGGTTGATACGGCAGCGTCAAGCTCCCCGGTGTTTGCTTGAATCCGCGCGATCTGTATCTGTGCATTGGAGAACATTGAACCTTTTGATACTTGCCGGTAGTGCTGAATCGCCAATGCAGGCTCTTTGCGTTTAGTGGCCATCTGACCTAAGTAGGTGTGCGCTTCATCGGCATTCTCACCTTTGGCGATCAGTGTCTCTAGATAGGTCGTGGCTTGGTCGTCGAGTCCATTTTCCCAGGCGATCAGCGCTAGGCTCAGCAGAAGGTCGTTATCTTCAGGATGATCGTTAACCAATACTTCAAACTGCTTTTGCGCCTCTTTGAGCTGATCCTGCTCGATCAGCGTACGTGCATAGATGACGCGCATCCGCTTGCTGTCGGGGAAGTCATCGAGGGCTTCTTCGAGAAGTTGCAGCGCTTCTTGCTCTTTATTTAAAGATATCAGTAGCTTAGATTTGAATATGATTGCGGAGAGGTAATCTTTCTTTATGAAAATGGTGTGGTCGATGTTTTTCAGTGCCGCTTCGGTATCGCCACTCTGCTCTTCCAGTAGAGCTCGGGTGAACCAGAGTTGAGGGTGGTTCGGGTACTTTTTTAGAAGGTCGACGAGGTGGTTGAGGACTTCTTGGCGTCGTGCCTCTGTGAGTGAGCGGCTACCGTTAACAAGAAAATCGAAGTTGATGGTGGCGGACTGGCTGAGCAGGGTATCGATATGCTCCATCGCTTCTTCAAAGCGACCAATTCTGATCAACTCAATGGTGGCGGCCTGCAGCGCCTCTTCACTGTCTGGTTCTATGGAGAGCCAGAGCCTTGCTGCATCCAGGGTTGCTTGGTGCGCTTTCATATAGCGTGCGATGCGCATGGCACGTGCGACAACGGCGGGGTCTTTTGTATAGTGTGCCTGTTTTAAATAGTGGCCTAGGGTTATATCTGGGCGAGAATTTTTTGCTGCCATTTCTGCAGAGAGCAGATCAAAGAGGGTGCTCTTTTCGAAAGGGCGATAGTGATCTTCATCCGGCTGCTCATGGAGATCGCTCTGTTGAACGGCGGACTCGGTCGGTTCTGGCGTGGGGGTGCTTAACGGCTTATGTGGGGTTTGGCTGCAGCCAAAAATCAAAGAGGTAGCCAGTGCGAGTGAGCAAAGCCGAAGGGGATGCTGCTGTCTGTTTTTGTATTTTATAGAAGGGCTGTGGCCGTTTGCGTCCGTCATCGATTAATCCTTGCAGTAATGGCTGTCGCTTATAAAAAGTCGCAAGTTAAAAGGGTAGCAAGTTAAAGAATAGCAAGTTGTACCCTATGATAACGGATAGTTCATAGAATATCGTTACATTATTTTTCTATTTTAGATTTCATTGAGCCAGGTGTGTGAGTGTAAGCCTGTTAAGTGGATTAAATTAGAGCGCTTTTTAATCAGTTTGATTATCTGAAGGGACATTTCGTTTTTCAGGTATTGGCATATAATTGGCATATAGTTGGCATATCGTTGGCATATAACAGTCATGCTTGTTCAGTTTTAATAAACCTTATTCTATGGATGGAATGACGTATGGACCCAAGCACTTTAGCGCAGCAACACGTTCAAAACGTAAGCCCTTTGGATCAGAATCAGAGCACGAATGTGAATAGTGAGGAGAGTGAAAGTGAACGAGATCGACTGATGCACATTTCACTTTCACAGGTGGGGGGCTCAAATGATCATCAGCAAAGAGTGCAACCCCATGGCGTGTTGCCGATGATATCGACCCTTGTAGACCCAGAAAAGCGTTTTGCGCGCAGATGGAGCAGTTTTTGGAAGTCAGGTATCAATATTGAGCAGGGGCACGCTCGACGTCATATCGTTATGAGTTCAACCATTAAACAGACCATAGTGGCAATGAGGGGGTATGCTCTGGACCCTAATACAGAAGAGAGCCTAACGGATCTGATGGAACTTTATGCGGTGCGACTTGCCCATTACTATCAAGTCGACCCCATTGAAGGGGGGGATTTAGATTATCTCGAGGAGCTACTTTTTTATACTTTACATAACCTTAAGTTCAATATCACGATTGGCGACACGTATTGGAATTCTGCCATCAGTGATATGGCCTCTAAGATTTACAGCAAAGAGCGCAATGCCATTGATACGATAAGAGGGGCCACGACGAGTGGTGAGGTTTATGAGATCTTAGCCGCATTGAAGCAGAAATACATGTCAACAGATAAAACATTTGCACGTGCGGCATATTCTGATATTCGCAAAGCACTGGATACCATAAGTTGTGAAGTGCTTATGTCATTCGAAGAGGCCTCTCAGGAATCAAGGTCACTGGAGCAGCTGAAGGAGGAGAGTATAGAGAAGATTACGGCTCTATATGACTCCCTAATAACCGATCTCTCATCTGTGCCCGATAGCCACTTAAGAAAATGGCAGAACAGTGTGATGGTCCCCATTCATAAAGGCTTTTTATGTTTGGTTGAACATCAAGATTTCAATGCCTATGCGACCCTTCTGAAGGAATTTTTAGATACTGACAGAGCGGGTGCTGAAATAATTGGGGTAGAACTCAATGATCTCAATATGGGGAAGGCGTGCCCGGGCGTGCTTAGCCACTTTCAGCGTAATATAACATCAGTAGAGGACCCGTTCTGGTTTGCTTGAGGGCCAGCCAGCCAGCCAAGCAATGAGCAGGACTTATGCTAAGGTTTATATAGGATCATCGGCTGGTGGATTGATCGTATAGTGATCGTGAAAAGAGATAGATGAAGGCTGTAAGAGCAATATGCCTCCAAACCCAAACCCAAACCCAAACCCAAACTCAAACTCAAACTCAAACCCAAACAGTGCATCAGAGTCACAGGGTCAAAAAAACAGTGCGCTCTTTTGGGTGGAACAGTCTAAAACGGTTCAGGCGGAAGTTGCAGCCTTATCTAGAAAGGAGAAGGCGCTTTTAGAGAAGATAAAAAAAATTAAGAGTTTACTAGCGAAAAATGCGCCTCTGGAAGAGCGGATGCCGCTATGGGCTCTAGAAGAACAGCGCTCAGAGTGCCTGCAAAAAGCGGTTGAATTGGATGCAAGGCAGCGACGTTATCTACAGAAAGCACTGGTTGTAGAGGAGAATTCGGTTGAGGCGTTAGAGGCCTTGGTAAAGGACTGTATTATACGCCATCAACAAGCCGCCTGTAATCGTGAGATTGGTTTGGCTGCATCCATTCATGCCGAAGCGCTGGAATATATGCATGAATTACCCGATACCAGTACCGGTTATCATCAGGGGTTCGACTATTTTGAGCGTGAACATGACTTCCAATTAAATTTGAGTAAGAAGAGTATTGTTACAATTTCGCGCTTTGAGCATGAACATAAACGGCAGCAGCCAAAGCCAATTGCCTGCCTTAACACCGATCATGTTGATATTACTTTGCCGAATGGAAGTTACCAGTTAAGCATTGAAGCGAAAGATCATCCGGAGTTTCTCTACCCATTTTTATTGGAGCATGGGCGTAATTGGCAAGCCAATAAAGATGACAAATCTGACTACAGACTTTCCGTGCCGAGCAGCGCTGATGTGGGGCCTGAGGATATTTATGTGCCTGAAGGGTGGTGCTATATCGGAGGTGATCTTGAAGCACCGAACAGCCTTGCACAACAGCGTGTTTGGGTTGATGGATTTATCATTCGGGAAACACCGATAACGCATGGACAATACCTTGCTTTTATAAATCAGGTGTTAGCCAGTGAAGGTGAAGAGGAGGCAAACTTATGGCTTCCTCGGGAGCAATCAACTTCCGAAAATGAGTTGGGCGCCCCGATATATGTGAAAAAAGAGAAATATTTTGAACATGCCTCAGGGCATCAATATAATGAGTACCCTGTCGTACATATAACGTGGTATCAAGCATTGGCGTACACTCAGTGGCTCTCTGAAAAAACAGGGTGTCAATGGCGATTGCCCATGGAGCTGGAGTGGGAGAAGGCGGCACGTGGCGTTGATCGGCGCTGTTTTCCATGGGGCGACCAGTTCGATTCGCTCTTTTGTGTCATGATGGATAGCCATATCGGCAACCCTGAAATCTACCCTGTACGACATAACCCCTATGACGTAAGCCTATATGGGCTTAGAAGCATGGCCGGTAATACGCGTGAATGGTGTCTTGATTGTTATGAAAGTGAACGTTACCCTGTGGAAAACGAGAGGCTGGTAGCGCCTACCCTTAAAGATTTAACCAGTGATGCCTTTCGTAGCTGCCGTGGGGGCAGTTATGGCAATGCGGCAAGTCGTACGCGTTCGAGTGATCGTGATTGGTGGTTTCCTGGTTTAAGTTATGTCGGTAGGGGCTTTCGTATTGCAAGAAGTTGGCCTGAGACCGAGGCCAGCAAGATCTTATCATGTCATCTTGGCAGAGCTTACCAATACGCGTATGCGAATATCAAGCGTCAATATGGTACAGCGGAAGATCACATACAGAGGCGGGTCGAGAAGGAGACGCAGGTCTTGCGACAGCAGTCTGTGACGGATGGTCTAACAGGGCTGTATAACCGTCGCTATTTTGATGAGTGTATTGAGAAGGCGTTCCACCAGTGTTTGGCGTCCAGTGTGCCTTTAAGTGTGGCTATTTGTGATGTTGACTTCTTTAAACGGTTTAATGACACCTTAGGTCATGTTGAGGGTGATCGATGTCTATCAGGTGTCGCGGCGGTGCTGAAAAGGGTTAGCCGGTCAGAGACGGATATTGTCGCACGATACGGGGGAGAGGAGTTTGTTTTTGTATTGAAATATACCACGCTGCATCAAGCGCATGTCTTGTGCGAAAGGGTGCGTCAAACTTTACTGACGGAAGCGATTAAACACCCAGATTCTGATGTCAGCGATTATGTAACGGTGAGCATAGGCGTTTCAACGTTGCTGCCCTCAGATGGCTCGCTCGAAGCGCTGATTAAGCGAGCAGATGATGCCCTCTACAGGGCCAAAGAGAATGGGCGAAACCAGGTTCAGTTGCAGTCCGACTGACTAAGCTGTCCGACTGACTATGCTGCCAGCGCTGTATTAGTCTGCTAGCATCCCTTCACCGTTACCCAGCTCTATGGCCATCTTAAGCTTTTCTGAAAATAGCTCGTAAGCCTCACCAGTATCACGGCTGCAGGCGTTAAAAAAAGGCAGGCACGCCCCTTTCTCGCCTTGAGGGTTAAAGTATTGAGTTTCAATATCTAAACGGTTAAAGCAGGTGTGGCTGTTCGGCAAAGCGTTTTGATCACCCTGCGTTAAGTAGATATTTATAGGATTATTTCTGGATGGCACTGTACAGGCGGTTGCAAACTGGACAAGCCCTCGCACCGTTTCATGCGTCTCTTCCTCTATAAACTTTATAAAATAATCTTGAACGGTATTGATAAGGCGTTGGTTCGATCTATTTTCGAGGGTAGGAAGAGTGAAGTAAGCGTTAAAGAACGCTTTTTTGGCTTTGTCTGTGTTTCCATATTTTCCATTTTTTAGTATCTTTTTATAGAGCGAATCCTTTAAGGAGCTGGGTTTGAAAATCAGGGCTTTGGCTTGTGCGCCACTGCTGATTACAGGGCGCTTATCTCTACTATATTTAAAGTGAGACGCCATTATTTTTGTAAAACCTCTTGCGAGTGCGGAGCTGGGTGCAAGGATCTCTTGAAGTGCATCAAAGGTCGATGTCAAACTGTCGGTTGTTAAGCATAGGCTTATGGAGCACAGCATGCTCTTTGCCTCATGACCTAAACGGTCTAGAAGGGCTTGCTCCTCTTTTGGCCATTGATCAAGTATGCCTTTTTGGTCGGATGCTTCCCACACCCTTGAAAGCATCTCTGAGGGGAGGTACTCCTCAAAATAGTGAAACAGTGTTTTAAACTCCTGCCGTGCTGACGATTCTTTGAAGAGTGATATGATTAAGAGGCGCTTGTTATCTTCGGAGTATGAGCGCTCTACCCGTCGGGCATTTTTGAACAGCTCTCCTAGAGCGCTCGATCTATTTTTTCCATGTTTGCCCACCCAGGCAGACAGTTCAGTGGCGCGTGAATATAGGGCATCATCGATCACTGTGTCGGTCTGCATCAGCTTGAAAGAGGGGTGGGTTACAAGGTTTTCGATTGCGGTTCGTGCAAGCAGCTGTCCTAGATTGTAGGCATCGGTAATGATCTCTTGTTGTTTCTCTATAGAAAATGACTCATAAAGAGGCTTTAACGAGATGATGCCATTGTCTGTTATAAACGAATCTAAATGCGCTAATGACTCAAAGGTGATGGCTAACGCTTCTTTTGAAACACCGCCATAATCTACGGCATCTTCAATACGGCCATCATGGCTTAATTGAACGGATAATGCTTGGCGTGGGTGTGTGCGGGACCAGGTACCGAATGATCTAAGTGGGTTCTCTCTTCTGATGATGGCGTTTGTTCCGCTGTCTCTAGGAAAACTGGGCGGATCGTATGAAGGTTTTGGGTTTGAACTGTGTAACGCTAAGCATATCCACAACTCTTGGGGTGATATTGTTTCGTAAAGATTTTTGTAACATAAAATACGATCGACCCTCTTTTGACGTTCAGGCTGTTCGAGCGTTGCTAAACGTCTCAATATTTCATATTTAAAATGCTTTTGCTTAGTAGACTCACTGTTTGTGTGGTTGAAGAGCTCAAGTTTTTTG
>JAYPBG010000091.1:0-1472 GCA_038124075.1 Gammaproteobacteria bacterium | reverse complement strand
TCCCAGGTTGTTATTGTCAATAACCACGATGCGATATAGGTCCATAAACTTATGCAGATCATTTTTTTTGACAAGATTTAAAGCCAGCAGTAAGGGGATATACTCTTGAGGCTTGCCTCTGTTCTCTGCGTTGTATGTGTCAGTGTATGTGTCCGTAAAGTTTTTTCTGTCAGAAGCCAGCTTTTTTAATACTTCTTTATCAAATGATACTCCAATTTTACGAAGGGGAAAAATTATGTTGATGTCGAGTGTCGACGTGGCGATGTACGTTGCGGAGTCGCCTCGATGGTTTGGTGTGTATGCCAGTTTAGGCTCTTTTTTAAAGAGTATTCGCGCGATATCGAACTGTTTATGTTCTAGAGCAAGGAGGAAAAGGTTATAACCTCTCTTAGTCTTCATATGCGTAATGTTGATACCAATGGATGCGCCTACTTTGATCAGTTTGAGTAGAGTGTTGGTATTGGTATTGGTATTGGTGTTTGTGTTGGTGTTGGTGTTGGTGTTGGTGTTGGTATGGGTATGCGTTTTTATGAGCTCTATGGCGAGTGTAACCACCTCGTGATCGCTGAACAGAGAGAGCAGTGCTTGAGAGAGCATTAAGGCGTCCTGAGAGAGGGCGTAGTGCAGTGGAGTCTTGCCGTGAGCATCCACTGCGGCATGGTAGCCCTCTAGACCATTATCCAAGAGAAACTCAATGACTCTGAGATCGTCGATGCTGTTAAGGGTGTTGAGTTCGGCTGCAAAATGCAGCAGTGTGCGCCCATCGTTTGAGTTTATTCCGCCAATACAGCGGCTGTCTAACGCCCGCGCTTGTTCGAGCATTTCAATACGCTTGGATGTCTCGCACGTTTTTATTTCGATGGCTTGAAATGCAAGGTTCGAAGCATATGCTGAGATGGGTGGTGGGGCGCTGCTGTGAGTCTGTAAAAAGGTATGGTTGTTTGCGCCGTACAGTGTTGAGTGGGTCGCCTCTATGAGAGGCGCAGGAGAGGGTTTAGGTGCCTCACTTTGCGCTGGGGTTAAGTGCTCAGTTTCCGTTATTTGGGCGTTTGGGGTTGAAGGCCCTGATTGTGTTGGGTTTATTTTCATAGGGGTTTATGCTGTTTATCTGTTTTTGTATATGTATATGTATTGTGCATGTATTGTACATCTTTTTTTTCCTATAATGGATGAGTTTATCAAAAAAACACGTATATTAATATGCTTTATGCGCTAGTGTCTGTAGGATCAGTTTTAAAAAGCGTTAACGCTTGTTTGTGTTTGTGTTTGTGTTTGTGTTTAATAATTGATTAAGGGGACAATTTTTCGAGTTTTCATATATCTTTTTAGGTCTGAATAGTGTTATATTCTTGCTCTGAATAACAGTCGATGCATCAAGGGGTATGTATTAATCGTGATGCATTAAGCAAGTGTTACGTGGGGTATGACCTAAATTTGATGTTATTTTGTTGGTGATTTTCGAGTATAATGCC
>JAYPBG010000090.1:11356-11645 GCA_038124075.1 Gammaproteobacteria bacterium | reverse complement strand
GCATCAATCGGCTCGACCCGGCCTCCATCCCCCATACACGGTTAAGCTTGGAGATCGAAGAAAAGCTGGTCGCCATGAAAGGGCTAAAAATGAACATTACAGCGATCTCTGCAGCCATGGCTGCAGATGCCGGCTTCACCCCTAGACAGTACCACGCATTTATGACGCCCCTTTTTATCGGTGGCATGGTCCCCTGTTATCTTGATGCCAGTAAAAAGCCTGAAGGCTGTGTATTCCCAGTTCGCTGTAACAATATAAATTATACGGGTACCACCACAATCCGGCAGTG
>JAYPBG010000090.1:10053-11346 GCA_038124075.1 Gammaproteobacteria bacterium | reverse complement strand
TCGATTCCAAACAGCGTTGATCGCGTTGCAATGAATGCATAATCACAATCACAATCACAACCAGAATATAAAAGAAAAAAGTAAACATCAGGAGAGCAACCCACCATGACAAGAGCAACGCCCCACTCAAAAAAGAGCGCAACCCATAAACCTCCTAAAACATTACTGAATCACGCTCCCGGCATGCTCTTAGCCCCTTCGCTCTTAGGTCTGCTTCTCGCATTCAGCGCCCCAAATCTACACAGCGAAGAGTTCAGCGCTCCTGCAGGGGAGATGGAAGGTGAAGAAGATGAGCTCTTTTCAGACATTTACGGCGACGAGGAGATGGTATCGATCGCATCAGGCGTTGAGGAGCCAATCTACAAAGCCCCCTCCATTGCCAGCGTCATCACACGCAACGACCTTGATCACTGGGGCGTGCTGACGCTAGAAGAGGCCCTAGAGATGGTCTCCGGTGTCCATGTCTCACGTTATATACTGGCCTATAATCCCATCTATATTTTCCGTGGCATCCAGTCCGACTTTAACCAACAAGTACTTCTTCTGATCGACGGGCAACCGATGACACGGCTCTTTAACCGTGAGAGAGGCACCACGTGGGGCGATCTACCCACCGCCAATGTTGCCCGTATTGAGATCATTCATGGCCCCGGCTCTGCTATCTATGGTGCCGATGCTTACGCGGGCGTCATCAACGTCATCACCATGGATGCCGAAAATGGTAAAACCGCTTTTGGCGTACGCGCCGGTAATGAAAACACCACCCATGTTTGGCTTAACAATGCATTTACTCTGTTTAATCAGCCCGCCTTTTTCAGTGCAGAGTACCGGCACAGCGATGGGCGTGAACGCCTCGTAGAAGCGGATGGACAGACATTTTATGACGCCTACTACGGCACCTCAGCCTCCTTCGCACCGGGTAATACCAGCCTGAATTTAAATGCGCTGGACTTACGATTGAAAACGACCGTGGCAAGCTGGAAAACCAACCTTGGGGTGCAGATACGTGATGATATTGGGGCCGGGCTCGGCTCCTCTTCTGTACTTGACCCAACAGGCTCTCAATCAGCCATTCGAACCAACCTTATTCTGAGCAGCCCTACCTACTCAACACCCTGGGCGCACTTAACCACCCACAGCAAGATCAGCTACGCTCACTCAAGGGACGAACAGGCGACAACCCTCTTCCCTCCTGGCACACGGGTCTCTTACGGTGGCCCGGAGGCCACTTACCCTGAAGGTTTAAAGGGGAGCCCTGAGTCTCGCGAGTGGAGCCTTCGCTTGGAGCAATCT
>JAYPBG010000090.1:0-10043 GCA_038124075.1 Gammaproteobacteria bacterium | reverse complement strand
CTCTACGACGTTCAAGAGCACAAAAACTTTGATGCTCAAGGCCAACCGCTGGAAGAGGGCTTTGTCGATGTCTCCAATGACCCTTCCTTGGTCTACATTCTGCCACGCGACCAGTGGCTTCGCTTTATGCTGCTCCAAGACCGCTGGCACATCGCAGCTGATTTTGACGCCACTCTAGGCGTTCGCATCGATGACTACGGCCACTTTGGCACCTCAACAAACCCGCGCGCCTCACTTGTCTGGCAAGCCAGCCACGATACAACGCTGAAATTCCTATACGGCAGAGCCTTTAGGGCACCCTCATTTGTAGAGCGCTACATCATTAACAATCCCGTTATTCTGGGTCAACCTACACTCAAACCTGAGACCATCGACTCCTTCGATATCTCGCTCATAAAACGGATCAACTTCTCCACTCGCCTACAGGTTAACCTATTTCGAAGTCAGCTCACCGATTTTGTCGAAACCGCGCAAAACAACGCAACCCAGCTGATCTTCATTAATGGCGAAAAGCGTGACAACTACGGTTTAGAGATAGAGTACGAGCGTGAATTTCAGTTCGATGGAAAACTTGTGGCCAACTACGCCCACCAAAAAGTGGAAAGCGACGCCACAGGGGCCAGTCTGGGCAAATACCCACATAATAACGGCTCGGTTCGTTTTACCCATGGGTTTGAGAACCAATGGCGCTACTCCATTATCTGGAACTGGGTTTCAAGCAGAGCACGCGCACCAGGCGATTTCAGAGAAAAGCTTGAGGGTTACCATACCGCTGATATCACCTTAAGCCGCATGCTCAACAATGAGAGCAGCCTCTCTTTACTGATAAAAAATGTTGCGAATGCCGATTTACGAGAACCGAGCACATTGGGCATATTTTTACCCAATGATTTACCCACCGGAAAACGACTTGCACTGCTTGAATTAAAACTGCATGATTTTTAAGAGATCTCAATGGGGCCTTTTACTTTTAAACATGCGAGAGCTCTATTATGAGACCGCGTCGGCCACACAAGCTTGAGGTTCAACTCATTGCAGCCTTTTCCTTATGCATGCTTGCATTGGCGCTGGGCAACGCACTGGGCACATCCTGGTGGATCAATCGCGTAGAGACAAAAATCTTCATCGAAGACAGCCATCATGTGGTCAGCGCCCTCTCTGAACGCAGCAGGCTGGCCCTGTTGTTTGACAGCCAAGAGCTTGCTGCTGAGGCTCTGGACACCATCGAGCAAAACCCTGATGTGGATCATGCCTGGATCCTAAATGCTGATCAAATCCTGCTCGCCCATAGCGACGACCGCTCCGATAATAGCGGCGACCGCTCCGATAATAGCGGCGACCGCTCCGATACCGGTCAAGCAGGCCATGTAAAGCCAGACTTCAAAAACGTCACCACAGCAACAAGAGATGCCATACGCATCCACAAAGTGGTTTTCGAATCAGACAACGAGCCAGAGAGTGGGCCGGCAAGCCTCACTGAGCAGCCCTTGGGTTTGATTCACGTTCAGTTCAACACCAAGCAGTTGGAACTGGTTAAACAGAACATTATTGTGGGTGTCCTAGTTATATCCGCTCTGATTGCACTTATTTTGATGGTGCTGGTCTTAATACTCAGCAAACGCATTACACGTCCCCTTGTACAGTTTACGGCTGAAGTCGAAACCTACGAGGCGCGTAAACGCATTCAAACAGTAGACTACGAAAGCAGCCGGGAAATCCAACAGCTCGCCATCGCATTTGACACCTTAATGACCCGTTTAAATAAAAATTCGAAAGCGTTACAGTCCTCTTATGAGCGCCTCCTGCAGGAAATCAACTCAAAAGAGGAGGCGAAAAAAGAGCGGAACGAGCTGCAAAAAAGGCTGCTTCAATCACAAAAAATGGAATCCATCGGGCAGCTAACCAGTGGGATTGCACATGACTTTAATAATATTCTCGGCAGCATATTAGGCTTCTCGCAGCTTGCCAGCGAGATGCTAGAAGATGAAGAGGATATGGAGGATATCTATGAATATGTCGAAGAGGTAAGAACCGCAGGTCATCGAGCCAAGCAAATTGTTAGCCAACTGCTGGCATTCAGCCGAGAGAGCCACCACGCCCCCAAACCGATGCAGATCAGCACAGAGATCAAAGGGGTCATCGACCTGCTTCGCCCTATGCTGCCCGCCAGCATTGAGATCGAGAATAACATCAGCAGTGACGAGCTGGCCAACGCCATATTCGACCCTACCGAGTTCAGCCAAACCATTATGAACCTCTGCATAAATGCCAGAGACGCCATTGGACTTTCTGGCACCATTACGCTCTCGTTGACACGCAAAACCTTCGACAAAGAAGCGCACTGCTCCTCTTGCTCAGAGGATATTGTAGGTGAGTACCTGGTATTAGCCGTAAAAGACAGCGGTACCGGGATACCGGCTGATAAAATTGAGACCATTTTTGAGCCCTTTTATACCACAAAAGATGTCAACTGCGGCTCCGGGCTTGGGCTCTCTATGGTCCACGGGGTGGTGCATCAAAACGGTGGCCACATCATGGTCGACTCTAAGCAGGGCGAATACACACAGTTCAACCTGCTATTAGCAAAGTGTGAAGCCAGCCAGACCGAGCCTGAGCAAAACACCCGTTCAACCGCCCCCACTGAGACCTTTCCTGACGAGATCAATGTCGTCTTAATTGATGATGACGTTCAATTTTTAAAATTCCTCCAGACCGCTCTGGAAGAGAGTGGCTGCACTGTTCTAAGCTGCACACACGCTGAAGATGCGCTGAGCTACCTCACAAAAAATCATAAGATCATCGACATTGTTATTACAGATGAGATCATGCCTAAAATGACGGGCATTGAGTTTATTCGCGCCATGTCAGAGGCAGGGCTCGACACCCCCGTCATCGTCTGCACGGGCTATTCAAAACACAACTCTGCTGACTATATGGAGTACGGCTACGTAAAAGGCCTACTGGAAAAACCGGTTGGAATCGAAGAGCTGTTAAACACCGTCATTGAAATCACCTCCAGTGGTCATCGCGAAGAAGGGGGGAGCAGGTGAGCTGCGTAAGCAAAATAGCTTATACACTGTTATCGCTCTACGCTCTCTGCCTAGGTGCTACCAGCGCTCTCGCCTCAGATAAAGAGGTCACGTGCATTATCACCCCCAAAATAGAAAGCTCCTACAAGTATGTCTTTGATGAAATGATTGGCGGCACAAACAGTCAGCTTCCACATCTTCGACGGATCGAGATCAATGGGGGCAGCAAAGAGTCTATACAATCAACACTGGCCAAATGTCGTAACACAACCAGCATCGTACTGGGCAAAAAAGCCTGGGGATACGCCCATAAAGCGGGCCTGAACAACCTGGTCGTCGGTGCCGTTAAAAGCACGCAGAACAGCATCGCTAAACCAAAAGCTCTACTCAGTTACCAAATAGACCCTGCGCTTTTTCTAACAACGCTTAAGAAATTCACACCGACTATTACCCAGATACACATAATTGATACACCTTCTGTACCACAGGGCGACAAGCGTGCGGCGTTGCTTTCCCAAGCCACCAACCTTAATTTAAACATCACCGTACATGCCGCATCTGGGTATAAAGAGCGTGCAAAAGCCTATCAGCAGGTCGTTAAAGGGCTCAACCCTAAGCGTGAGGCGCTCTGGATCTGGGATAAAGGAAAAAAATTCACACCGGTGTTTAAGTGGATTTTAGAGGAGTCTTGGAAGCGAAACATTGTTTTACTCTCCAATAACCTGGGTCACGTCAAGCGTGGCGCGCTCTTTACACTCTACCCCGACAACCATGCCTATGGGGTCTCATTGGCCAAAGCAGCGCTTGATATATTAAAAGCGCCCACTGAAGAAGCACTCGACCAAGCGACCAACACCAACACCAACACCAACAATAAGAACAAAAGCAAAGATGATATTGAAGTGGAAAATAAAGTAGAAGTCGCAGAGGAAGGTGTGAAAAGTGTGGAAGGTACGAAAGGTGCAGTGGGCGTTGAAGAAGGCGTGAAAATTAAGGTTGATGTTGAGTATATGAGGCAGACAAAGCTTGCCGTCAACAAAATTGCACTTAAACATATCTTCGGCCCGGACTACCCTATACGCCGTTTAGACCCGGACCTTATTCTGCCTTATTCAAACTAACAGCACAGATTGAACTGACGCTATTCAGGCACCCATTTCAAATCCAACTCTCGGGCCGCTTTAACATCATCAAGCCGTTTCACAGGAAGGTTATGTGGGGCACTCTGCACGGTTTCGGGGGTTTCAGCAACCTCTTTGCGTATCTGGGCCAGCACTTCAACAAACGCATCCAACTCCTGCTTAGTCTCTGTTTCCGTCGGCTCAATCAGCCAGCACGCGGGAACCAGCAGCGGAAAATAGGTGGTGGGTGCATGGTAACCAAAATCCAGCAGCCTTTTAGCGAAATCCATTGCAGAAACGCCCTGCTCCTTTTGCTCTTTAAGCAGCGTGACAATAAATTCATGGCTGGCTCGACGGTTTGGGTAGGCCAGCTGAAAGCCGATCTCCTCCATCTTCACCATAAGGTAGTTCGCGCTCACTGTCGCCATCTCTCCGACACGACGTATTCCCTCTCTACCCAACACTCGACTGTAAAAGTACGCACGGAGCAGCACACCCGCATTGCCCATAAACGCACTCAACCGACCGATGCTGTCTGGAATATCATTTTCGTTTGACCAGCGATAGCGATCGCCTTCTTTAATTACGATAGGCGTCGGCAGGTAAGGCAACAACCGCTTACCGACTCCGACTGGGCCGGCACCCGGTCCGCCACCACCATGAGGCGTTGCAAAGGTTTTGTGCAGATTCAAATGCAACACATCAAAACCCATTTCACCAGGTTTCACCTTACCTAGGATCGCATTTAAATTGGCCCCATCATAGTAAAGCAACCCACCCGCAGTATGGACAATGTCCGCAATTTCGAGAATGGCACGTTCAAAAACACCGCATGTAGAAGGGTTTGTCAGCATCAGGCCCGCTGTCTGGGGACCCACAACTTCGCGCAACGCAGCAACATCAACATCACCATCACTGTTTACAGGAATCTCTCGTACTTTATAACCACACATCACGGCCGTTGCTGGATTGGTTCCATGTGCAGCCGTAGGCACCAACATCTCAGATCGAGCATCATCTTTTCGGGCATCATGATAGGCTTTTATCATAGCCACACCGGCAAACTCACCTTGCGCTCCAGCCATGGGCGTTAGCGAGACACCTTCCATACCCGTAGAGGTCTGCAAAAATGTTTGCAGATCATACAAACAGGCCAAAAAGCCCTGACTTGCAGATTCATGCGCCAGCGGGTGCCGGCGAAGATAGCCCGGCAGTGATGCTGCCTGGTGGGCGCCACGCGGATTATACTTCATCGTACAGGAGCCCAATGGGTAGAACTGCCCATCTATAGAGAAGTTCTTTCTGGATAGACGCGTATAATGACGAACCACCTCCAGCTCAGAAACGGTTGGTAGCTTAGGGGGTTCACGACGCCGCAGATCTGCTGGGATGTCCAGCATAGGCGCGGATGCCTCACGGCATGGCCACTGAGCCATTGCACCACGATCTGGAGAAGATTTTTCAAATATCAGTGACGCTTCGCTCATCGCCCCTACCTGATTCAACGGCAAGTGCTCGCCAAGACCTTTCTGCTCATTAGCCACAAATAGCCTCCTTAATTGCCTGCACATAACCTTGCAAATCAGCGTCTGTTTTCGTCTCTGTCACACATGTTAAAAGCGCACGATCATAATCTTTTACTAATGTTTCAGAACTCAACTCATTTTTTTCAAACAGTGCGTTTAATGCTACCCCAGCTTGAATGCCTCGACGCGTCAAACGATCGAGCAATGTTTGTGCAGGAATAGGCGTCACAAATAAGAACTCATGAAACCCCGTTACTTTTTGCAAGACGGTCACGCCTTCCACTTCGCTCAGAAGACGCGCCAATGTCTGCGTGTTTTGACGAGACTGCTGCGCCACCCGCCGCAAGCCTTCTGGCCCGACAAGGCTCATATAGATGGTTGCAGCCGTAACCGCCAAACCTTGGTTGGTGCATATGTTTGAAGTCGCTTTAGAACGCCGTATGTGCTGCTCACGCGCTTGCAAAGTCAACGTAAAACCTATGTGCCCTTCTTGATCCACAGTACGCCCAATGATTCGACCTGGCATCTGCCGAACATAGGCTTGCTTACAGGCCATGAATCCAAAATAGGGACCACCAGACGCCAGCGGTACACCCAACGGCTGACCTTCACCCACAACGATGTCAGCGCCCTTCTCTCCCCACTCGCCTGGCGGGGTCAGCATAGCCAGCGCAACAGGGTTCACCACGCCAATCACCAGCTGTTTGTTATTGTGCGCCCAATCGGTCAGCTGATTCACATCATCGAGGTTGCCCAGCACATTAGGGAAAGGCAGCACCAATGCCGTGATATCCTGACCTTCAAACTCGACCAGTTGAGAGATCTCAACGGTCCCAGACTCAGCCACAGGCAGCTCAATCAATTCGATCTTTTGGTTGCTGACAATATTTCTACAGACTTGGCGGTAAAAAGGGTGCACCAGTCGAGGCATTAAAATTTTACGGCTTTTGCTTTTACGGTGAGCTCTCACCGCCATTAAGAGCGCCTCGGCCAGCGCTGAGGCGCCATCATATAAGGATGCATTGGAGACATCCATGCCCGTCAGACTGGTCATCATACTCTGATATTCATAGATGAGCTGCAGCGTTCCTTGACTGGCTTCTGCTTGATAAGGCGTATACGCCGTCATCCACTCCCCACGACTTACAATATCCCAAACCGCTGCTGGAATGTGGTGTTCGTAAGCACCTGCCCCGATAAAACAGAGCTGGCCACTGTCACACTGAGCACGCGCTTCCATCTCTCGCATCGCCTGCATTTCACTGACACCTGCATCGATCGATGAGTATTCATCGGATATCAGTGATTTAGGAATTTCATCAAAGAGCTCATCGATCGACTCTGCGCCAATGGTCTCCAGCATGGCCTGAATATCGGCTTCGGTATGAGGAATATAGGGCATAAATTAGACCTCGTCTGCGTCCAACTGAGCTTTGTAGTCATCTGCGCTGAGTAAGCTCTCTAACTCACTGCTGTCGCTGATCTTCACTTGGAACATCCAGCCATCACCATAGGGGTCATTATTAACGGTCTCTGGCGCCTCTTCTAAAGCTTCATTAATACTGAGCACTTCACCCGTTAGAGGGGAATAGATATCAGATGCCGCTTTTACTGATTCAACCACACCGGCCTCTTCACCGGCCGTTACGGTTTCACCCACCTCTGGTGTTTCAACAAAAACCAGATCACCCATGGCTTCTTGAGCATGTTCAGTGATCCCAATATACGCCGTACCGTCGGCTTCAACCCTGATCCACTCATGGCTCGAAAGATACTTTAAATCTTCTGGTATGCGGCTCATAACGCCCCCCTTGTTTTCTAACTTAACTTGATACTGTTCAACCATCCAACCATATTCGTTAGCCCCTTTTATAAAATGGAGGCTTCTCACGATGAACCGGCTGGAGTTTACCACGAATCTCAACGCTTAATGGCTTTTCAGGGTCAAGGTTTGCCTCAATTCTTGCCAAAGCTATGCTTACCCCTAATGTGGGGGAGAAACCGCCACTGGTCACCACGCCCACATGTGCACCATCCTGCATAACCTTATAGCCTGACCGAATGATGCCGCGCCCTGCCATCTTCAGTCCAACCAGTGTACGTTCTGCACCCTGTGCCTTCTGCACCTCTAATACCGAGCGCCCAATAAAGGGCCGGCCCTCTGTCCAGGCAACGGTCCAGGCTATATTCGACTCCAGCGGGGTTACCGAAGGGTCCATATCACTGCCATACAGGTTCATCCCGGCTTCTAAACGCAGCGTATCTCTTGCCCCCAGACCGCACGGCGTCACACCCGCACTTGAGAGCTGCTGCCACAGCACAACCGCATCTTCACTGGGTAGCATGATCTCAACGCCCTCCTCACCTGTATAGCCCGTTCTGGCAATAAACCACCGATTAAAGGCCATACCTGTAAATCTTGCAATGCGCTGCAGCATACCACCGACTTCACCCCCCAACTGGCGCGAGACTGTATCGATTGCATCCGGACCTTGCACCGCAATAATCGATAACCCTTGCTGCTCCGTTAACGTCAATGACTCAAAGCCTTCGCGCTGCTTCACTTCAGCAAACCAATCCAGATCAGTCTCTCGGGTGGCGCAATTAACAACCAAACGATAACCAAAGGCCATTTTATAGACGATCAGATCATCAATAATGCCCGCGTGATCATTTAACATCGCGGTATAGAGCGCTTCACCGTTTGCCTTTAGTTTTGCAACATCATTGGCAATCAATATCGAGACAAACGCCTCAGCGTCATCACCTTCAAGATCGACAATGGTCATATGGGAGACATCAAACATTCCAACCTTCTGACGCACCGCATGATGCTCATCCACTTGTGAGCCGTAATGAATAGGCATCTCCCAACCGCCAAAAGGAACCATACGCCCGTTTAACATTTTATGTTGCTCAAACAGTGCCGTTCTCTTCAGCTCACTCTCTGTTGTTTCAGCCATTCTGCAGCCCCCTCCTCTTCATATTTAATCTAGCCCGCACGTTTAATCTAGCCGAACTTTAATAAAACAGAAGCGGTATATATGCAACGAATAACAAGGTTGCCCCCATAAC
Source organism: Gammaproteobacteria bacterium (assembly GCA_038124075.1). Lineage (GTDB taxonomy): Bacteria > Pseudomonadota > Gammaproteobacteria > Pseudomonadales > JAYPBG01 > JAYPBG01. The sequence continues at coordinate 1,292 of JAYPBG010000090.1, read as the reverse complement.
CGCCAATGGCAATAAAATCTTCTCATGCCGATACCAAAACCCGCTTCCTTCTTGTGCCGCCAGTGCTGCCTCATGCTCCCCCACAACTTGGCGGGTCAACAGATGATTAAGGGCGACGGGTGGGCTCAAATAGCCTAACTCAAAAGCAACCAAGGTCACCATCCAAAAATGTACCGGGTGAATACCGTTGGCATAGGCAATGGAGGCAATCGCACCGGTCACCAACACAACCGCACCAAAGGGGTCCATGACCATGCCGATACCCACCAAAACAATCAGCAGAAGGGTCATGGCAACCCAGATGGTCGAGAAGGTTTCAGGCAGATCTTCAAACAGGCCTGAGCGCTCAATAACCCCTCCGGTCGCAAAAGAGAGCCCCATCAACATAATGAGTGCACCGATATGCACCGTTGCTTCTGTCGTAGCCACTCTTATCGCGCCTTCGAAACCAGGCGGTTTAGAGTCAGACTCATCATCAGCCGGTGTTTTATCGATAAATTTCTCATAGAAGAGCACCGCAATCACGATAATCGGCAAAATAGTGGGAGCCGAAAACTCATCCAGGTAGGCATCCAAAAACAGCGCGTAGATACCCCCCACAATTATAAAAATTAACACATAAGGGGCTAACGGGATAAGTGCACGCAACGAAGGTGCTAAAGCGTACTTACAGGGCGCCATGGTCAACTTTTCTTTCTTGGTCAGCAGTACCGCCAGCAGGAAAAAGAGCGCGCTCAAAAGAAACACCTTCGCACCCCACCCGTAAAGCTGATCCGTCACCACCTCTTTATTTAAAGCGGCAATCAACACCACCAATAAACAGGGACGCAGCACAACCCCGGCACTGCCTGTCATCGCAGTTGTCGCAAGGGCCAGTTGGCGCCTCGCACCTACGCGTCGTAGCTCGTTATACACGACCACGCCCATGGCAATAATAATAATGCCCGATGCCCCGGTATACGCCGTCGGCACCGCCATAACCAAAATAGCGACAAAGGCCAACAGCTCAGGCGGCATCTTCCACGGCTTGAAAACATTAAAGACCAGCTCACCAAGCCGGGTCTGCTTAAGCAGCATACCTATCCAGATATAGAGTCCAATTTTCATGAACATTTTAGCCTGTTCAAGCAGCTGGCTGACATAGATGGCCACACCGCCACCGTGCCCTTCGGTAAAGAAAAAGTAGTTACCGGCAATAAACGCCATGTAGGTATACAGGGGAATCGTCAGCAGTGCATGGACAATGTTTCCATCTTTGCTTCCATCTTTTTCCTCACAGCGCCCCCCCAGGT
>JAYPBG010000089.1:0-11785 GCA_038124075.1 Gammaproteobacteria bacterium | reverse complement strand
GATTATTACTGACCGTGAATGTCGTCGTATCCCCCGTTAAACGGTCTGTTGTCGTAATCGTTGTGGTGCCATCACCGCCATCGACAACATCAATAACAAAATCGGTTGTTTCCGTGCGCCCAGGCACTAAATTACCATCATCATCGACCAGTTGGCCTGCCAAAGTATTGGTCAACCGATTCAACAGTGAGCGCTGCAGTCGCTCATTAAACTCATCCAGTGCTGACTCATCATCATCCTCTGGCTCTTTATAATTATTCTGGGCATTGGCATTATTCAGCAAAGCACTGCCATTCAGAGGGTTCCCTCCAAATGATGGATTGACCGGTGTATAGTAGAGGGGTGACGCCAGAGCCGACCCTATGCCGAACGTGCCCAAAAGCGTAGGCACCGTCATGAGCAGAGTCAATAACAGAGTCATGAGCAGAGTCGATAATCGTGATTTAGAATGACAACCTTCCTGAATAGATCTTTTTATAATAAACACAACAACACCTATACCTTCTCAAACAGATCTTAAGGGCTCTTATATCTTAAGAACCCTCATATAAGTGTAGTATCAATTGTATGATCATACCTTAGAAAAAAAAAGCGCCCATCTCTGGACGCTTTTTTATTTTACACAACGATACCCTCTTAGAAGCTGCCTTGAATGACAGAGGCTGAATTAGTGTTTCCAGTCTGATTAACATCGGCAATGTGATCCTCTCCAAACTGGGAGATGCTGCTCATGTTTAGATCACCGGCTTGGTTAACCAGCGCCAGATTATCAGTACCGTGTTGAGCGGCAAAGCTGAAGTTATTATCCCCTTTCTGGTGCAGTGACATATAGTTAGACTCCCCTTCTTGGTGGGTGAACGCACTGTTGCCATCCCCCTCTTGAACCATATCCGTATCATTACGCACACCGTGCTGATCCGCTTGTGCCCAGTTGGCATTACCGTCTTGGTCGATATGAGAGTCGTTCTCGATGCCCGATTGCTCGCCCCCAGCATAGTTTCCATCACCATCCTGCTCGATCAACTGATAGTTATTTTCACCACTTTGTGATGTAACCACCATATTGTCATCACCGTTCTGAGTGGCTTCTAACAAGTTTGTAACACCCTCTTGTGAAGAGACCAGGTAGTTATTATCACCATATTGGTCAATCAAGGCGGTATTCTCTTCACCCGCTTGATAGAGAGACGCCGCATTCATATCACCGTCTTGGTCAATGTCACCAAAGTTACGGTCGCCTAACTGAACAGCCGTGACGGCGTTGAGATCACCTGTTTGATCAACTTGAATCTCATCGTTTGAATCCGCCAGCGCAACAGACGATGAAAGGGCTATCGCAATTGCGGCTGTTAATTTTTTGATATGATTGAAATGGTTGATGGTGCTGCTGTTTTCTCTGTTCAATGTATTCATGGTTATTACCCTCTTTAAATTGACTTTAGATTAACGTTACTGATTAAAATTTAAGTTACTGATTTCACAAATCCTTTCGCTCGCTCCACTCACACTCAATGTCACTTTAACATTTAATTTCATCATAATATTAAAGGAGCAAAGGCTGTGCCAGTTCGTATAAAATTCAACCAAAATAAAAAGTGTCGATCGCTGCACATTGAGACTGAGACGAGCGCACCGTTTACGCCTCTCAAAAAAAAAGAACCGTGACAGGGTTCAAATAGAGTGTACCCACCCACTCACACTTTTGAAAACGTGCGTTTCATCACATTTTTTCACACATACAAAAATGGGCAATCATGGCGACGCTGAGCGTCACAACCTAACATAAACCGCAACCATTAACAGCAACCATTAACCTAAACCATCAGAACAAAGGAATTAATATGAAGTGGCAAAGAATGGATGCGAAATAAGTTGGGTATTTATAGCGAATGCATGTCTGAGCAAAGCGAGTTCAGGCGCTGTAAATGCCCAACTTATTTCGCATCCATTCCCTGAGCACAGAGAGAGTGATAGACAGATAGACAGATAGACAGATAGATGGCTTACACAGCACCCATTACAGCAGCACCAAACAAAACCCTAAAAACAAAAAAAACCTAAAAAATAGTCACCGCTCTAGGCGCACGCGCCGCCTGAGCAGCTGCATTTTTTGCCGCAGTCACACGCGCAGCATCAACCGGCTTACGCGGTATTAAAGGGATTTGAAACACCTGTTTCTCTTCAACAAAAATGGTCACAGACGTACCCTTTCGAGGCGAATAGCCTTCAGACACCGTTACATTGACATTTTTAGACTGCGGTACCTGATTCCACTCAAGAGAGAACTTAGAAAAAAACTCCTGCCCCTTCATAGAGTGAGTACGATCCAAAAGAACACCTTGCACAAAACCATCTGCCAAAGCAACACTAGGGTGGGATAACAGAAAAGATAGCACTAAAGATAGCACTAAAAGAGCGCGTTTAAAGAAAGAGGAAAAGGGGGTACTCAGAACGTACCCCCTTTCAGCGTTACATGCTTTAGAACCACAATTAAAAAGGCTCATACAGCGTGCCATACGGACTAGAAGCTGCCTTGAATCACACTCGCCATATTACCTCCACCGGTTTGATTCACCGTAGCGGTATGTTCCTCACCAAATTGGCAGATACCCGCCATATTACCATCACCCTGCTGGGTCAACTCAGTCAAGTTCTGCTCACCATGCTGAGAGACAAACCCCATATTGTTGTTACCTGTCTGATGAGTAACAGAGAGGTTATGCTCACCCTCTTGGAACGTCATCGCAGAGTTGCCATCCCCCTGTTGATTCAACAGCGCATTGTTGCTCTCGCCAATTTGGACAGTGTAACCCATGTTACCATCGCCCTCTTGTCGAATATCACTGTTGTTGTTAACACCGACCTGTTCTGTGCCTGCAAAGTTACTGTTGCCCTCCTGCCCGATGTTCAGATTATTGCCTTCACCCTCTTGGCGACTCCACGCGGAATTATTATCACCGTTCTGTTCAACAAGGCCATTGTTATTAGCGCCATACTGCTCATTGTGCGAGTAGTTACCGTCGCCATTTTGTAGGGTGGTCATCTTATTCTCAACACCATCCTGCAAGGTATATGCGTCGTTGCCATCGCCATTTTGATCAATAAACGCATCGTTGGACTCACCTGCTTGCGCCAACCCTGCATTGTTGTTATTGCCATCCTGCTCGATCTCTCCGTAGTTATTATCGCCCTGCTGGACTGCCCATACCGCGTTTTGGTCCCCGGTCTGGTTGATCAACACTTCATCGTTTGAATCGGCTAATACTGCGCTTGAAGAGAACGCCAAAGCCACGGCCATACTAAGAGATGCTGCTTTGATATTTACTGATTTCATAGGACTTCCTCACTCAATTTATTTCATTAACTGTATTAACTGTATTAACTCTATTTATTTAGTACTGACTTTATTTCCTTCAACTGAACTAAGACTAACGTCTTGATCTACTGGCTCTTTTAAAAAAAGCCGTTTTACCCAAATCCAATAACGGGTCAAACCGTCAAGCTGACACTCTAGAGCGCGCCTGACCTTAAAAACTGATCGCTCTCCGGCACATCGATATCACTCCCTAAGCTCAATTTTTAGACTAGATGATCATATTTTAATCGTCCACAAATATGACAACAAATTCACGCTTTTTTTGCTATTTGTGTCAAATATGTGAACAGAGTCCGTTCACAGAGAAAATGAGGACAGGTTAATGACATTTGAGGTACTGGCGCACATAAGCGCGCATAAGGCTTACGGGGAAGTTAAGCAGGGCTATGGAGTGCTGGAGAGGCTAGGAAGAGCATACAGAGGCGTGTTGTCGAGGGGCTGGAGGTGAGCGCGTGAAAAAAGCGTGATGTTTGAGTACTTTATACCCAAACATCATAATAAAAAGTGATTTTATTATCATTTTGATCTAGACGTAAAAATTCATCTTTGCTATGATTCAGACCCTATCGAGAGCAGTGAGTAACAGTAGTGGCTACGTAGCTCAGCTGGTTAGAGCACAGCATTCATAATGCTGGGGTCGATGGTTCGAGTCCATCCGTAGCTACCATATTATTGAAATAATTATTATAAAAGCCCTCTATAAAAGCCTTCATTGCACAAGACTACCAACAGAAATCTGAAGAGTCATCTCCTACAGTTTGGCTCTCCTTTATGGCCTCGTTGGCCCCTTTTACGCCTTTACTATCAAGAGTGAATACAGCGCATTTGTTGTCATCTTTTTGAGCAGCGCTAGTCTTAGCCTTAGCTTTTAGGATATAGCAAACACTATAATCATCCTGGCTTTCACATTTATCCACTTTAATGTCATAAAACTCTTCAGGTGAAACTACGCTCACATTTAACTCCGAGAGATCACCAGTATACCCACCATGTTGTGCAAAATAAAGCTCCTGCTTCGCCGCATAGTCGATCAACGTGTGCGTTGCATCGACACGCCTCGACTTATTCATATGCCCCCAATAGCTGGGCAAAGCGATGCTGGCCAAAACCGCGACAATCGCAACAGCAACAATCAACTCCACCAATGTAATACCCAACATACTACCTTTAAAGGGCGCAGAAGGCGAAACAAGGGACCTTTTCGGCATGATCATTTTATTATCCTCACTGATAAGAGACCTTACTTCACCACATCAAACCACGCTTTTCGACCAACATCTGCCTTATCAATCGGGCTTTCTACACCCGGATCTAAATCGAATGTGCCGCTATTGTCTGAATCATCACCACCACCCTCATCAACAGGAAGTTGGCTTCTATCAAGAAAATCTATAGCAAATAATGTATCTATAAAATTCGCAAGCGAACATGCAGCGTCTTTTTCAAAACCTAAAGAATACTCACATTTCGATTTCGCACCATAATAAGAATTCAATAGCGCACTCTTCTGATCCTCTTCATCCGTAATACCCGTGTCGAAGCCGTCCACCCCGAGATTCAGATAATCAATATTACCTAATGCAACATTTATATTATCTTTGAAATAACCCTTTTTAATAACATTAATTGCTGCATTTTTTTGCCTTAACCATTCATTATATCGACCAGCGTAACAGCCTCCTTCATGCCAAAATAGCGTGGACTCATGTATAAAATCCTTATTGTCTTTCACAACTAAACTGCCATAATGATGATTATTTATCTTTTCCACTTCATAAGGCAGGTTATCACGAATAATTTTTACTGTTTCAACATAGGCCTCCTTCGGATACCTCTTAGTAAATTCATTAAGCGGTTCTGCGGTGCCTGAGAATGCAGTTGCTTTGATTACCTGCATCATAAGCGCACCATCTCTGTACCGATTTTTTGACGCTTCGGTTGGGCCATACGTACTCGCCTTCCTCACACAGGAAGTATCACTTGGATGCAGCCCACCCGCTCCAGCAGCTACACTATTAAACGTTATACGTATTGTACCTTTAACTTCTTCTACACCATCACCATTCACATCCTTAGTCATAGATACTGCGTCATTCAGACTAAATATCAATGAAATGTAGTCACTCCCTTTGCAATCCACACTGAGATCGAGACATGTATAGTAATCCTTTGTTCTAAGCGAACTCTCTTCGCCGTCCCAATCTGACAGCTTTTCATGAATCATCTTCTGATACTCCAGTACATTCCAGTAATAATGACCCACTTGAAAGATACCACCAGGCGAAAGGTCTGCATTTGCAAAAACAATGATAAACTTGTCTTCAGCACAAGCACCACCATCCTCAATATTTCTCTGATAATTCACCTTTGCATCTTGATGGAGTTCATCTTGATGGAGTTCCCAGTCACTTTCAGAGTCTAAGTCACCAAGATTAAATGCTCTATCCGCAGCTGTATAGTTTTCACAATCTTGCAACTCTGGTGCAGGATTTTCGTGACGAATATTCAAATAATCAACATAAATATCGTTGATTTCTTTGTCATACTCATGCTGATGTTTTGAAGTCTGACCACCCAGACCTATCTGGTCATGTTTTGTCTGATTAGATTGATTCCCTGTATCCTCATCAGTAACATTATCTGCCCCATGATCTTTAAAATAATATCCCTTAATACTAGTACCGTCTTTGTTCCGGTTCTGACTCCGCCCGATATCAGTATCTACATCTATATGTGCACCAACGAAACCACCCTCGCAATCACTTATACACCCCGCTGGTGGAACCTCAGGTTCTTGAGGAGGAGGCAGCAAGTAAGCTGAATTATGGTAGACCGCATCATAATCACCCACAGTCTTAACAATCAACGGAGCAGAGCGCAAACCATTTGGTCTTTGTATATACGAAACAGAATATGAAACACCACTAGCACCAGTGATGTTCTTACCAAAAACATTTACATCCGCTCTACCACCCGTCAGATAATCAACTTCAACATCATAGTTCTTACTATTTCCATGCAAGTTTTCGTCATATCCGTCATCATCTTTATCAATACTCGAGGGGTCAGTGATGGTAAATTTAACGCGTTTTGCACGCACTACAGGATCGGTTAAGTGCATAAAGCCTGATTCGATTTTCAGTTCCCAGCCATGATGTGGGTTGGTGTCACCAACCCAGGTGGGTTGATTATTTGTAAGTACACCACATGACAAATCATCACATGTACCTTGTTCCTGAGAAATCTGTGATAGCAAGACAGGACTACTTCCGATCGCTTTACCATTATCCCTAACACCATAGAAGAAGAAATCACCTTGACTATTAGCATCATTAGCATCATTAGCATCATCCTCATCAATCAGCTTGCCCGTCCCAAAGTAAACCATATACCCACCTTGAGGGTGGCGGGCAACATCAGGCTTGACTGTAATGGGTTTGGGAACTTTTATTAATGGAGATCCAGCATAGGCAACCTTCCATTCATTTTCGCCCGTTTGACTCAAATCAAATTTCCAAAGGTTACCTTTTAGGTCGCCCGCATAAGCAAAATCCACCATGCCATCTGAGTTTTCATCAACCAGGGCTGGTGCTGATAGGCCGTTGGCGCTATTGTCTTGACCTGTACCCACTTCTATACTTTTAGTAACATCACCAGAAGATAACTCAACAATATAGAGAGATGCTTTCCCACTATTAGATTTATATCCATTACCAAAAACAGCATAGAATTTACCATCATTTAATTTTGCGATCGTCGGCCGACCGTAGGTGTAGCCTAGGTGCGCATTACCATTTCCAGTAAACTCCCACAGTATTTTTTTATTGTCACCTGTACAGTTGTCACCCTGAGTCTGATCATAATTAGGACATGTAACATCTAAAGCATAAATACCTTTGCCTCCTGCACCCAGCCCACCTACTAATACAGTTCTCCATCCTTTACCATCCAAATAAGCATCACGCACTACCAAGCCACCGTCTACAAAGTAGGTATGTTCGTAGGGGTCCTTTGTAAGCTTCTCTAAATTACCAATTACCATTGAGGGCACATAAGCGTAATTCTCATCGCCGGTATCAGCATCAAAAATATGCAACATACCATCATTTGCGCCAACAATAATTTGTGAGGCTCTAAATTCATTGTCAGTTTTAAAGGTTTTGTAAGTAGCGTCTTTATATTTTTCGGCTGGCCCTCCTACATAGACTGGGTTACTATGCTGAATATCACCGAGTAGGGAGGCTCGGGCACGAAAAGTGCCACCATTCTCTCCCTGTTTCTCTTGAGAGCGATTTCCACGTACATAATCTACTACGTCGCCACTTAAATTATAACTTGAAGGTATATTGTTACTACTAAAGAACCTTTGTACATTATTGTCACCCAAAAAAATAATATTTCTATCTTTCCAATAATCGTCCTCGCTCTCTTCATTTGCTTTGAACCGCAAATGCGCCGACCAATTGCAGGTATCACCAGTCCCATTACTTGATTCACATTCCTGACTCGGGACACCGCCAGCCAAACTGATCGTGGTTGACAGTGCTATATCTGAACCATTTGAATCATCTGAACCAACATCATACTCAATAAGATCCCCCATCCAGGATCCATTCACAAACCAAGGGCGATAGATCTTTGTTTCTTCTCTTATCACCTTATTACTGACCTCAAGAGGCGCCACCCACCCCGGCGGCTGCTTCAAAAGATCATCTGTATTTGCATACGAGAAGCTCGCCCCAAAGAACGCAGACAACATGAAAAGGTTAGCCGCTTTGAAAAAAGCACCCTTTTTTTCATACACACACTTCATAAACGCTTTATTCAAACACATATGCCCACCCACTTTTTCAAGCTTTTTATGAGAAAAATCAAAAAATTAAACATAAAAATAGAATATCAAAACTAAAGATCAAAACCGCCTCTATACCCGATGAACGAATCTCACCCTTCGACTCTAAAACCCCATCTCCTCCGTGGAATAGATTGTAAGAATCTCCCTATTGGCAAAGCCGTCTTCCCCGCTTCGAGCATAAATACGAAAATACTCTGTAATATCCTGCACTGAATCCGGCTCCGACTCTTCACGAATGGACTCACCCTCATGCTCTACGTACCCTAGATATTCAACCATATAATCATTTTTCCACAAAGGACTATCAGGGAGTATAGTGAACTCATCACTGGAATCGAAATATGGGCCCTGTGCATTATCAAAAGCAGGAAGCCCATCCACAACCCACTCATCGATCTCCTTTTCTGCTGAAATCATCGCCTCTTCAGCTATATTCATCGCCTCAATCTGCTGCTGTGTATTGTTTGACATTCGCAACTCAAGAACGGTTGTGTCCATAGCGCTTAGGCTCGCTAAGCCAATGATTGCTACCAATACCAGCACCGTAATAAGCACAGCACCCGACTGTTCAGGGCACACAGCGTCAGCGTTAACATTCATAACCCACCCTTAATCATCTTTAGTAAGCTTTAGGTCCGTGGAAAACAGTCGTTTATCCACCGCTCATATTCAACGCCACGTATATCGAGCGTTATCTCTATTGTTCAATCAGAGCTGGAAGCATCACAGTACATTTCTAAATGTTACCGTCGTACTGAAAAGCTGCCTGCGAAAATTGGAGTCTTTTACTGTATACGTCTCATCCCCCATACTGTATGTCTCAGTATGGGTATATGTTCCATCAATACAGTTAGCCCTTGCCAATACCCAGATCCGTGCCGCTGTAACATTCTTCCATTCATCGAGGTCGACATCATCTGGATCTTGATAACTCCCATCCAAAAGCACACGAATCTGTAGGTGTTCAATCCCTGGAATCAACTCCTCCTTAATAGGGACACCCGCTCCAGTGGCTGAAACTCGAAAAAGAGAGGGAATAACCTCGTCTCCACATTTTCGACCACTGTCACCGACATAAAAAGCATTTGCCACCAACTGGTGTGTAGTCACTTTATTACCTGATGGCATATTATCTTTTTGATCTTCTTCTTGACCGTAAAAGATGGCAGCATAATTGAGGGAGCCTCGAAAATAGATTTCGCCGTCTGTTATATCATCCTCAGATACAGGCGCTGAGACGTTACGCACTATAATTGCGTCACCGCGTAAATAGCTTTCTTTTGCGCCATCTGTACCCTTAAGATACGCAGAGTAACTTTGAATAGCACTCCCACCATCAGAACCAGAAACAGAAAACAGCGACTGCCCCATCATGGTCATCCACTCATATTGCTTGGTATTATCAGAAGGAAACGTAGCGCTATTAGCACTCGCACCTAAAGTACCACCAATACCCCCATCCCCTAAAGGATGAACATACAACCCTTTATAGCCCGCCCGCCGCAATGAACTGCTTATAAGATTAATCGCTGCTCGTCCACTGTCTTGAATTTGATTCATTTGAGCTGTCGCCACATAGCTCGATGTTGAAGTGTGCATAAACAGAACCACACCCACAATTAAGAACAGCCCAATAGCAAGACTGATCATAAGCTCTGTTAGAGAAAATCCACTGTTATGGTGCTTCTTCATTTCAATATGCATCTCTTTTTATCATGACGCTTCTCTATCTATGACCCTGCTCCATCTATAGAGAAACCGTTAATGAATAACAGTCCTTATCCGCGTCACTTTTAGGGGGGCAGTTCTCCGTTCCAGTACTGCCACTGTTATCATTATCCCAAAATACACTCACTTTTATCGTGTCATCCACCACATCTACTGCCGTCACCTCTGCTTGTGCTCTTAATAGGCTTTTTGGCATAGCAGCCACCCAATTTTCTAAGTCATACTCTGCTAAACCTTTGGAACCGCAGCCGCCCCCCCCCTCACACCCGTCTTGACTACTTAAAACATTACTAGAAGAACTACTATATTTATAATAATCAAGCAGGGCCCCTTCTTTATTAGCCTTTATTCTTTCCACCATATCTGAGACATAGCTCGCAGCAACCGTTATATTATTCGAATACCGCAACCCCTTAATGCTCGTTACATGAGCTTGAGTCACCGTATAGAGCGCAACCGAGATAATCGCAAGAGCGGCAAGCACCTCCATAAGGGTGATGCCTAAAACAGAGTGCTGTAACCTATGATGATGACGTCCCAATACAGTCCCCTTTTTGAGTCTCAGTAAGTTCTGCCACACGGGCTTGACCAAACATAGTAATAACAACACCTTTTGTACTTTTCGTTTTTCCAGTGCGATCACAAATCGCCAATACCTTTACAGACGAATTGTTTGAACCAACGCCTGGCTCGAATGTTACTGTAGTGCCTAATGGATCGTCTATATCTAAGTCCTCAATATGTACATTCAACTCAAAGCCTGGATGCTCAAGGAACACTTCCCCGTTACCAATGGACGTACCACTGAAGACTGTCCAACCTGCAGCAAATGAGCCATCGACTGCTTCCATAGTCACTGCCTTATTCTTTGCCAACGCTTTTGAGAGCGAGAAATTAAATGCCGATGCCAGCTCATTCGCCGCTATTGTGATGCGCTTACTGGCCATTATCGAGGTATAACCAGGCACAGCGACCGTGACCATAACTGCCAGAATGGCAATAGCGATCATCAACTCTGTCAAACTGAAGCCCTTAGCCACCTTTTTTCCTATCATTTTTTTCTCGTTATTTGCTTGCATCGTAAATACATTTTTTCGATGGACCGCTCTTAGAAGAATAGCATACATTCAACGTTTACTGATTTAAGCGCACATCATACCTCTTTGTAGATAAAGACTCCACCCTAGTGCTCTGGCTGGCTTAAAATTTAGGGTGATCAATCCCCTGAAACCTTATCTGCGGTGTTGTCCATTTTTGACATAGGCCCACTATGCCTGCAAATGGACGCCTAGCAGCTAAGGCTTCAGAAAATCGCTCACCCTAAATTTTAAGCCAGCCAGAGCACTAGGTACACCACATATCAAGCTGCTATAGCACAAAGCCTTATCTGATATTTATATATATCACTCTTTTATGCTATTACCTATAGGCCAGTAACATGATAAAAAAATTTAATATAGTTACTTTACAAAAGTGAAAACGTTAAAACGTTAAAAAGCTAAAAATTTAAAAAAGTAACACTCCAACCTTACACCCCACACCCAACCGTCCAGTCAACCAAACTTATATTGCTCTTACCCTATTAAGGTCCTTGTGCTGTCCTTTCAAGCACATTTAAAGAAAAAAATTTGGACTAACCTTACGACTGATTGCAATTTAACACTATAACTGTATACTCTACTGGATCAACTTACGAAGTAACATGATTGAAATAACATGATTGTAATAATAAGATCAGACGTCAATCTTACTTTTTCTCAATAACATATAGATAGTCGCTGGCGCGAAATAGCAGTCTATTAGGTTATTATTTATTCTATTGTCTT
>JAYPBG010000088.1:3509-11862 GCA_038124075.1 Gammaproteobacteria bacterium | reverse complement strand
AAAACTTTCTTGAATATCTGGTTCGTATGCGCCCACACGACTTGATTAATAGATTGTTAAAGATCTGTACCATTCAGCCTGTCCGCTTTACAGCGTTCCGTCTGCTTGGTGAGGTGCGTATTCTACGCTGTTCCCGATCGTTGTCAACATACTTTTTGATTTTTTTTCACTTTATTTTCTGCAATTTCATTAAACAAGGTTTTAGCCATCTTATTTTGGTTAAAACACTTGCAAAACGACAACACGTAAAATATCGCGAGGTCTCAATCATGCCAGTACTGCAAAAGCATCAGGAACTAATATTAAAGACAAAATAGCCGATCTATTCAAGTACTATTTTCAGTTTTGATCACTATTTTTCACTTAACGTAATTTTGCGCCTATTTTTCAACCAACCTTTAGCCGCCCATACGGGGCCTGAAAGCGCATAAACCAAAAATACGACAAATAAAACCTTGGGAGGATCAATGAATACAACTGAGAATATTATTAGCAAAATCACGATGGCTGCAAAGGGTACTCGGCCACGAAAGTCTATTGTTTTAAAACTGTAGTATTTAACATTGCTTACCATTAATGCACCCACAAAAACAGTCAGCAACAGACCAAAAACCCACATCAACGTACCTACAAGCGATACATCATGCGCAAACCAAACGTATGACGTCACGATGGCTGCCGCTGATGGGCTTGCTAGACCTGTAAAAAAGCGCTTATCACTGCTTTCATCCTGAACATTAAAACGAGCCAGCCGCAGCGCCGTACACGCGGCAAAGATAAAAGATGCCATCCACCCAGCTTTGCCCAGCTCAAACAGCCCCCAATTATAAATCAGCACCGAGGGTGCCACACCAAAGGCTATCAAGTCCGATAAGCTATCGTATTGGGCACCAAATTCGCTTTGAGTGTTCGTAAGCCTAGCGACCCTGCCATCAAGACCATCAAGTATCATCGCCAAAAAGATTGCGATGGATGCTTTTTCAAAGTATCCACTCATTGAGGCTAAAATGGCGTAGTAACCACTAAAGAGGGCGGCCGTGGTAAAAAGGTTCGGAAGCAGATACACACCTCGCCGCCGCACCTTTTTACCACCACTGACTTCACCCTCTACCACCTCAAAGGTAACGGATGACTCCCTTTCAGGCTCATGATCGGGCACTGAAACCACCCATCAGTTCTTACTCTTATCTATGATTTTATTGGCCTGAATCCAGGGCATCATGGCACGCAATTTAGCGCCCGTTTTCTCAATTTGGTGCTCCTCACCAATTCTACGCTTCGCCTTGAGTGTTGCTGCACCCGCCTGGTTCTCCAATATAAACTCGCGCGCAAATTCACCTCGCTGAATTTCTTGGAGTATTTTAGCCATCTCTTTCTTGGTGTCCTCATTTACCACACGCGGACCCCGCGTTAAGTCACCATATTCTGCGGTATTAGATATTGAATAACGCATATCAGCGATACCGCCTTGATACATCAGATCAACGATCAGCTTCAACTCATGAAGGCACTCAAAATAAGCCATCTCTGGAGCATACCCGGCTTCAACCAACGTCTCAAAGCCTGCTTGAACAAGCGCCGACACACCCCCACAAAGCACAGCTTGCTCTCCAAACAGATCCGTCTCACACTCTTCTTTAAATGTAGTCTCTAAGATACCTGCACGGCCACCCCCGTTTGCACACGCATAGGAGAGCGCAATGTCACGCGCTTTGCCTGACGCATCATGCTCTACGGCGATCAACGTAGGCACACCCCCACCCTCAACATATGTAGAACGTACAGTATGACCCGGCCCCTTAGGTGCGACCATAATAATATCTTTATCTGCCGTAGGCTGTATTTGCTGGAAGTGAACATTAAAGCCATGAGCAAATGCCAAAACAGCCCCCTCTTTAAGGTTTGGCGCAATCTGGTCATTATATAGGCTTGCTTGATGCTCATCAGGCGCCAGAATCATAATTAAATCTGCGCTGGCAACGGCTTCTTCAATCGTCGCAACCGACAAGCCTGCATTCTCAGCTTTAGTTGCAGAAGGCGAACCTGCGCGCAAGCCTACAACAACATCAACACCAGAATCTTTAAGGTTGTTGGCGTGCGCATGCCCTTGGGATCCATAACCAATAATGGCCACCTTCATACCCTGAATAATGGATAAGTCACAATCTTTATCATAGTATGCTTGCATAACTACCTACCTTTTTACATTTCAAATTAACTTTCAAATTACATTTCAAATCAAATGTCACTTCACAAAAAACATTACAACGTGCGCCATTATGCCCACTCTATTCCTAAGCCCATTTTATCTCTAAGGCGTTTCCGCCATGGGCTGGACTCTACAGATTTATTTTACAGGCATAGTACTTTATCACCACGCGCTATACCAGACACACCGCTTCTAACAACCTCAACGACATGCGCGGGTCCAATCGCCTCTATAAAAGCGTCCAGCTTTTCGCTGGTACCTGCCAACTGTACGGTATAGACATGAGCGCCTATATCAACGATCTGACCACGAAAAATATCAGCGGCTCGTTTAATTTCAGCACGCTGATCACCTACGGCTTTTATCTTAATCAGCATAAGCTCACGCTCAACATGCGCCCCCTCTGTCAGGTCAACCAGCTTAACCACCTCAACCAGCTTATTAAGCTGCTTGGTGATCTGCTCTATTACCGTATCCGTTCCATTTGTGGTAATCGTCAACCGAGAGAGCGTTTGATCCTCTGTCGGTGCAACCGTCAATGTCTCAATGTTATAGTTCCGCTGCGAAAACAAGCCTACAACCCTAGAGAGTGCGCCAGCTTCATTTTCAACCAATACCGATATAATTCGACGCATAATTAGGTCCGCTCCGTTTTACTTAACCACATATCTCTCATTGAGCCCAAACGTATCTGCATCGGATAAACATGCTCTTTCGGGTCTACATACACATCCAAAAAGACTAAGCGCTCTTTATATTCGGTAAAACAGCGCGCCATAGCATCTTCAAGCTGATCAGCCCGATCCACTCGAATGCCTACATGCCCATACGCTTCGGCCAATTTAACGAAATCGGGTAACGAATCCTGATACGTTGAGGAGGAGTGGCGGCCATCGTACTGCATATCCTGCCACTGCTTAACCATTCCCAGATACTGGTTGTTTAAATTAATGATCTTAACAGGCAGCCCATACTGTAGGCAGGTTGAGAGCTCCTGAATGCACATTTGGATACTGCCCTCACCGGTCACACACGCAACTGGCGCCCCTGGATTCCCCAAAAGCACGCCCATTGCCGCAGGCAAGCCAAAGCCCATCGTTCCCAAGCCACCTGAATTAATCCACTGCCTGGCACGCTTAAAGGGGTAATAGAGCGCTGCGAACATTTGATGCTGACCCACATCAGACGTTATGAACGCATCGCCACTTGTCGTCTTGTAGAGCGACTGAATCACCTCTTGAGGCCTTAAGGAACCATCACTGTTTTTCTCAAAACCAAGGCAATTACGCCCGCGCCACTCTTCGATCTGGCGCCACCAATCCTGCATGGCCGACGCTCTATCGCCAATATCACCATCCTGTAAGAGATCGAGCATATCACTTAAAACCTGGTCAACAGGGCCAACAATAGGCACATCTGGCCGAACGGTTTTAGCGATTGAAGTTGGATCAATATCGATATGGATGATGGTTGAGTCCGGGCAAAATTTATCTACATTATTGGTGACTCGATCATCAAACCGTGCGCCCACTGCAAATATAACATCACTGTGATGCATAGACATATTGGCTTCATAAGTGCCATGCATGCCAAGCATGCCAACAAACTGCTTATCATCACCCGGATAAGCACCCAACCCCATGAGTGTATTGGTCACTGGGGCCTGAAGCTTTTGGGTCAGCTGGGTCAAAAGCTCACTGGCATTCCCTAGAACAACCCCCCCTCCAGCATAAATAATGGGTCGCTTTGCTTCCAGCAGCAGTTCGACCGCTTTTTTGATCTGTCCTGTATGCCCTTTTTGCACAGGGTTGTATGAACGCATGGCCACATGGGAAGGGTAGCTGTACGGCACCTTATGATTTGGATCCGTCATATCCTTTGGTATATCAACCACGACCGGTCCAGGACGACCCGTTGTGGCAATATAAAATGCTTTTTTTATGACTTCCGCGATCTCACCTGTACTCTTAACCAGAAAGCTATGCTTAACAATAGGGCGTGACACACCGATCATATCCGTTTCTTGGAAAGCATCCTGGCCAATCAACGTGCTTGGAACGTTGCCCGTAACCACAACCATTGGGATCGAATCCATATAGGCCGTTGCAATACCCGTTAGCGTGTTTGTAGCGCCTGGCCCAGACGTAGCAAAGACAACACCGGTTTTTCCAGTTGAGCGTGCATAGCCGTCAGCGGCATGTGCCGCAGCCTGCTCATGCCGAACAAGTATGTGGCGCAGCTGCTCTTGCTTCTTGAACAGCGCGTCATATATGTGTAAAACGGCCCCACCGGGATAACCGAAGACCACCTCAACACCTTCATCAATCAGGGATTGAATTACGATGTCTGCGCCAGATAACTGTTCCACTTGCCTTAACCCCTTACCCAACTGGGTTTTTAAACGTTTTAAATCTTTGAAATCCTTGAAGTCCTTGAAGTCTTTGAGGCCCTTGAGACCCCCAATTAAGGACAAAGCCTATTTGCCTTTTATTGAGCACCCAACCAAAGGCAAATGGGCATCAGAGGTGCAGACCGACAGTCCCTATTTAGGCTCATTGGCCTAAATATTGGGCACACGCGCTCCTCCCTTTTACTCAGAACAGGGGATTCTGACATGTATCTATATTTTGTCAACAATCGCTCAAATTTTACCTTAAATTCTTCGACTATTCTTAGCCTATAATTCTATATTAGATTGACAAAAGACAGGTATACAGAAAGTAGTCCATGCTCACGAACAGGAGGTGACACCAAATGAACAGAACGCCCCGGACAAAAGCCGGACTTTTACTTTTCAGCATCGGTTTTGCCTCACTTTTCACCAGCGTACTCTACGCGGATGAGTACTTTAATAAAAGAGAGAAGCACCAGTATTTTAAGTGGGTAGATAGCAAGGGGCATGTTCACTATTCACAAACGGCACCCAAGAAAGGGGACGCCGTGCAAATTCAACGCATCAAGGCCAGCGATAACCCACCCGCAAACCAAGACAGCGCAAACAAAGCAAAAGAATTTGAAGCAGAACGCGCTAAACTGATCAACGATACAGGCGCGCAAAAGCAGGCCGGCACTCCTGAGAAGATCGCCGTAGAGGCTCGAAAAAAGAACTGCGAAACGGCCAAAGCGAACCTATCACGCCTAAAAGGGGAAGGCCGCATTCGCATCAAAAACAGTGACGGAGAATACGAGTATCTCAACGAAGACACACGCCAAACCCATATGACCGAAAACAGCCAATATTTACAGGAGAACTGCCCGTAACCCCTCATTCATCGACGCTTTGATCACCTGCTATCACCGAGAAACACAACGTCACCGGCCTCATCCAGCCGAGCTGTGATCTCAGTACCTGTAACCCATTCGCCACGCAACAGCTGCTGAGCAAGCGGGTTTTCGATCGATTTCTGGATCGCTCGCTTAAGCGGCCTAGCGCCATAAAGCGGGTCAAACCCCACCTCCACGACTTTAGCATAGACCTCATCATCAACATGCAGACTCAAACCCTGCTCTTCTAAACGAGAGGTCAATATATCCAGCTGTATCTTCGCAATGCCCCGAATCTGCTCGGAAGCCAATGTGTGAAAGACCACAACTTCATCAATTCGATTGATAAATTCGGGGCGAAAATGCTGCGCCACCTCAACCATAACCGCCTCTCGCATCACATCATATTCTCGGTCAATAGGCATGGATTGAATGATATCGGTACCCAAATTAGAGGTCATTACGATCACACTGTTTTTGAAATCAACGGTGCGACCTTGACCATCGGTCAACCGGCCATCATCCAGTACCTGCAACAGGATATTAAAGACATCCGGGTGAGCCTTCTCCACTTCATCAAGCAAGATGACCGAATAGGGGCGCCTACGAATGGCCTCCGTGAGATACCCGCCCTCTTCATAACCTACATAACCCGGAGGTGCACCAATCAATCGCGCCACAGCGTGCTTTTCCATGAACTCCGACATATCAATGCGCACAATAGACTCTTCTGCATCAAAGAGGAACTCTGCCAACGCTTTGCATAATTCCGTCTTTCCAACACCGGTTGGCCCTAAAAAGAGGAAGGAACCATTGGGCCGATTTGGGTCTGCAAGCCCAGCCCGTGACCGTCGAACCGCATCCGCAACGGCCGACACGGCTTTTGATTGACCTATGACACGCTTATGCAGCACCTCCTCCATGCTGCACAGCTTATCTTTTTCACCTTGCAACATTTTTGAGACAGGGATGCCGGTCGACTTAGAGACCACGTCAGCAATCTCTTCAGCACCGACCCTATTGCGCAGCAACGTCATCTCCATCATTTCTGCTTGAGAAGCCATATCTAACTGCTTCTCAAGCTCCGGTATACGCCCATATTGCAACTCAGACATTCGCGTCAGATCTCCAGCTCGGCGCGCAGTATCCAGCTCCACTCTGGCGCCTTCTAACTGCTCTTTGATTTTTTGCGTTCCCTGCAAGGCCGCTTTCTCAGAGCCCCAGACCTCCTCTAATTCCGAAAACTCTGCCGTTAATTGACGCACCTCATCTTCAAGCGCCTGAAACCGATCTCTCGATGCAGCATCCTCTTCTCTCTTTAGGGCCTCCTGCTCAATTCTCAACTGAATCAAACGGCGCTCCAACTTATCCATCTGCTCAGGCTTAGAGTCCATCTCCATACGAATACGAGATGCCGATTCATCAATCAGATCGATCGCTTTATCAGGAAGCTGGCGGTCAGTAATATATCGGTGCGACAATTTCGCTGCAGCAATAATGGCCGAGTCCGTAATATCGACACCATGATGGACCTCATACTTCTCCTTCAAACCTCTGAGTATGGCGATCGTATCCTCCTCTGTCGGCTCTTCAACCAAAACCTTTTGAAATCGACGCTCAAGTGCCGCATCTTTTTCAATGTATTGACGGTACTCATCCAGCGTCGTTGCGCCTACACAGCGCAACTCACCACGCGCCAGAGCCGGTTTTAACATATTCCCTGCATCCATCGCGCCTTCAGATTTTCCTGCACCCACCATGGTATGAATCTCATCGATAAAGAGGATCACCTGCCCCTCTTGTTTTGCCAAATCACTTAACACCGCTTTTAAGCGCTCTTCAAATTCACCCCGGTATTTCGCGCCCGCAATCAGCGCACCCATATCGAGCGCCAAAACACGCTTATCTTTTAAACCTTCAGGCACCTCTTCATTCACAATACGCTGAGCCAAGCCCTCAACGATGGCGGTTTTTCCAACGCCTGGCTCCCCTATTAATACAGGGTTATTTTTAGTACGGCGCTGCAAGACCTGTATTGTGCGACGAATCTCATCATCACGACCAATAACGGGATCCAATTTACCCTGACGTGCTCGATCATTTAAGTCAACGGTATATCGTTCTAAGGCCTGGCGCTGCTCTTCAGCATGCGCATTTTGCACAGGCTCACCTCCACGCACTTGATCAATCGCCTGCTCGACCGCCTGAGCATTGACGCCTGATTGTTGAAACAGAGCACCCAGATCGCCTTTGCCGTGCTGAATCATCGCCAACAAAACCAGCTCTGAAGAGATAAATTGATCCTTCTTTTTTTGCGATAATTTATCCGCCATATTCAAGATGCGCACCATCTCTGACGACATCTGCACACTCCCATCATGACTTGAAACAACGGGCAGATGATCAATGGCTTTTTCCACTTGATTTTGCAGCACAGACAAATTGACGCCCGCCTGAATCAAGATCGACTTAACCGTTGAGCCCTCCTGCTTCAACAACGCTTTAATGAGATGCACAGGCTCAATAACATTGTGATCTTTACCCAAAGCGACCGACTGGGCATCCGAGATTGCAATTTGAAGCTGACTGGTTAACTTATCTATACGCATCAATACTCCCCTCTATAAATTACAGGCACCAAATTACAGGTACTTACCTGGCAAACACTGCTTGAGCTGATTCACAACCAGCAAAAAAACCGAAAAGCCGTGCTCTTACTCATAGAGATAGGGGCGATTCTAAAAATAACAACTAAGCAATCCAAATCAGTGACGCGATTCGTCCTGTCTGAGCAGAACGTCGATAAGAGTAAAAGCGCTGATCTTCATAGGTGCAACAGTGTGCGCCATAAAGCTGTGTAACACCTTGATGATTCAAAAT
>JAYPBG010000088.1:0-3499 GCA_038124075.1 Gammaproteobacteria bacterium | reverse complement strand
ACCTTCACCATATCCAGGTACCATTTATTATGACCTTTTTTTGATGCGCGAACGGCTTGCGAAAAGCACCGGTCTTTCTCTAAAAAAGGCTCAATTACCTCACGGCCGACCTCATAACATGATGAACAAATGGCAGGCCCTAACCAAACCGAAAGCTCAGTACCAGGTGCCGAGAAGTGGTTTACAGTCGTCTCAATAACACCCGACAACAGGCCACGCCAACCACCATGCACCGCGGCGATCTCACTGCCCTCTCTATTGGTCATTAACAAGGGCAAACAATCCGCCGTGAGCACCGCAATGGGCTGCTTAAGCTGGCGCGTATACAGCGCATCGGCTGTTGCCACAGGTGCCAACGGATGCGCTACCTGGGCAGACTCACCCAAAGGCTTTTTCAGCTCATAGAGTTTATTGGAATGCACCTGATCAACCCAGGCCACAGGGTGAGGACAACCCGTAGCCTGATCCAATCTACGCCGATTCTCAATCACTGAGGCTTCACAGTCCCCAACATGTGCGCCCAGGTTTAATCCAGACCAAGGCTGAGCACTGACACCCCCTAAACAGGTCGTTACACCCGCCATCACACCTTTCGGTAAAGGCCAACGAGGCTTCAAGATAAAGTTGGGATTCAGTGAGACACCCCCTTAAGTTTATTAAGAAGCGCAGCCATATCGCAGCGTATACTGGATTCGAATTGAACCGGCTCTGCCGTGTTAGGGTGATCAAAAGAGAGCTTACGCGCGTGCAGCGCCTGGCAAGGATAGCGCTGTAACGCCTCTGTAAGCTCGGCATCCCCCTGCTTGGGTATAACGGGGCGACCACCATAGAGAGGGTCACCGACAATAGGGTGACGCAGACTTGCCATATGCACTCTGATTTGATGCGTACGCCCTGTCTCCAAATTGAGCTGTAAAAGTGAGTGCGCAGAGAACCGCTGCAGCACTTTATAGTGGGTAACCGCTGGTTTGCCACTCTCAACAACCGCCATTTTTATGCGATGAGTGGGGTGACGCCCGATCGGCTTATCGACCATACCCCCTATACGCACAACCCCATTGACAATGGCCACGTACTCACGCAAAACGCTTTTCTCTTTCAACTGATTAACAAGGCTGGTATGAGCCATTAACGATTTCGCCACGACCATTAGGCCCGAAGTATCTTTGTCAAGTCGATGCACAATCCCACCTCTTGGCAGGCTTCTCTGATTAGGACAGTGGTGCACCAACGCATTCAACAGTGTATGAGACCGATGCCCTGCCGCCGGATGCACCACCAAACCAATAGGCTTATTGACCACCAAAATATGGTCATCCTCATACACAATGTCCAGTGAGATCTCATTGGCCACCCACTCACCTTCGGCCTCCAGCTGTGCATTGATCACAACCCTCTCGCCACCAAGTACCTTGCTTTTTGGCCGCAGCTGAGCACCATCAATCAACAGCTGGCCGGACTTTATCCACTGCTGTAGCCGCGCACGCGAAAACTGCGGGAACATTTCGGCCACCGCTTGATCCAAACGTTGTCCATGACATGCATCCGGTATGATCGCCGCTTCAGTGACTTCTTGGAATTCAGAACCCATGCTATTCTATCTCTATCTTATTTTACAGTAACCCACAATCGGACAGACCATGAGCTCATATCTACACACATTATTCACGGCCTTCACAGCATCACAGCTCTCACCACCTGCACTCTCGCCGCCCACGTCACCTTCACCTGTAACTTCAATGCCCTTACGAATTACAGATTCACCTCGCAAGCACCCACGCCCTCTCGCTTTTTTAGTTGGCTTAACCCTCCTAGCCATCATGATAAGCCTTGGAGGCTGTTCCAGCTCAGCAGACAAACCACCCCCACGACTGAGTGAGCATGAATACTACGAATCTGCGCAGAGAGCCATCGATGCAGGCAACTACATAATGGCCATCGAGCAGCTTGAACAGCTTGAGTCACGCTATCCTTTTGGCCAATACGCTGATCAAGCCCAACTTGATCTTATCTATGCATACTACAAAAGCCTCGACTACGACACCGCCGCTTCACATGCAGACCGTTTTATTAGGCTACACCCCGAGCACTCTAATGTCGACTATGCCTACTATCTAAAAGGTCTCTCCATTTACAGCGTCGATCGTGGTTTATTGGCCCGCTTTCTTCCTACAACCCCTTCAGAGCGAGATATTCTACCCGCCAAAAAAGCATTTACAGCGTTCAGCCGGCTCGTCGCCAAGTTTCCCAACAGCCAATACACGGCGGATGCACACCAACGGTTAATCTACTTACGCAATCTGCTGGCTGACCATGAAGTCCTAGTGGCGCGTTTTTATATCAAAAGGCGTGCATACCTAGCAGCCGCCAATCGCGGCCGATACGTGGTGGAAAACTTACAAGGCACCCCCGCTGTAGCAGATGGCCTTGCCATTATGGTAGAAGCCTACCGCAACATGGCACTGGATGACCTTGCAAAAACCGCAGAACAAAATCTGGCCCATAATTTTCCAGACTACCCCGGCCTAACATCGGATGGGCAATTAAGCATTAAGCGAGCCATCAATAATGATGAGCGCAGCTGGCTTAATATTATTACTTTTGGGCTGCTTGGCTAGCGGCCCATGAACCGTTATACCCAACACACCCAACACACCCAACACACCCAACACACCCAACACACCCAACACATACAACACATACAACATACCTATACGTTTAACGGCTCTCCTCCTTTGACACACACGCTTTGGCGTACAAGCTATAATAAGAAGACAGTCAAGAATCAGCCGATCACAACAGGCACTCATGATACAAACAGGAAATCAACCGACCAAATGGAGCCCTTTGCGCATCTACGCCACCTACAGGCTTCTCCTGAGCGCGCTGCTGATTCTGCTCTATCCCGCACTCCTCTCACCTCACAACCCTCTGTTCTATAAAGGGCTCTATCTAGGCGGCGCTTTGAGCTACCTACTCATCTGTATAGCCGCCGCTCTATGGGTTTTCTACAGAACCCAAGAAAGCAAACAGTTAAAGTTTTCGATCACGGCGTGCGACATCATTATCATTACCGTGCTTGCACATGCCTCCGGAGGGCTCAATAGCCACCTCACGATCTTGCTGGTCGTCGCTGTGGCAGCAGGTGGCATCATGATCGCTGGGCGAGCAGGCACCCTCATCGCAGCCATCGCCACCATCGCGGTGCTCTATGAGCAGATCCATTTCTCACTGAAGCACTCAACCAACGCCTCCTTCACGGAGGCAGGCCTTCTCGGCATCACTTTTTTTGCCGTCTCACTGCTTTCGCAAAATATTGCTAAACAGCTGGGTGAAAGCGAAGCCAGAGCCTCACGTTCCGAAGCAAGCATGGCGGCCTGGCAGTCAATCAGCCATCAAGTTATTCAGCGAATGCGCACCGGCATTATTGTTCTCTCACCTCAAGGCGAGCTTTTTTTAGCCAACGAAACCGCGTTAAAGCTGCTCGGCTTATCTCAAT
>JAYPBG010000087.1:7314-11901 GCA_038124075.1 Gammaproteobacteria bacterium | reverse complement strand
CCTCTGCTGGGCCCTGCTGGTCGGCATCGCTGCTGCACTGTGGTTTGATGAACACTTGATCGGTTATCTGATCGCCTCAGCCATGTTGATCAACCTCTTAATTGCTGCATTAGCCGGCACCATCATTCCGTTCATCCTAAAACGCTTTAATGTAGACCCCGCGCTGGCCGGCGGGGTTATCTTAACAACCATTACTGACATTATGGGCTTTCTCACCTTCCTGGGGCTCGCAACCCTCTGCTACTGAGCTGGAAACATCCTTAGGCTCTGCCAATAAACCTTCAGGTCCAAACGGTTTAAGCTGAAGAATCAACTGGGGCAGCAGTGTCAAAGAGGCCAATAACGCAATCAACATCGCCAGCCCTGTAAACAAGCCAAAATAGATGGTTGGATTAAAGTTGGAAAAGACCAATATCGAAAAGCCCAAAATAATCGTGATGGAGGTATAGTACATCGCCTTTCCAATGCTCAAATGACTTCGAAACATCGCCTCACGATAGTTTCGGTCCTTTGCAAACTCCGCTCGATAGCGATAAAGGTAGTGAATGGTGTTATCCACCGCAATACCAACACTGATGGCCGCAATGGTAATGGTCATCATATCCAGCGGGATACCCGACAAGCCCATAATGCCTAACACCACCGCCGGCGCAAGCACATTAGGCAAAATTGCGATCACTGCTATATGCAGCGATCGAAACAGCACCAAAAACATCACTAGGATAGACGCTAATACAAAGCCTAAGGTTAAAATTTGCGAAGTGAACAGGCTTTGCAACATATTGTTATAAAGCACCACCAGGCTGGTGAAGCGTATATTTTCTACATTGATGTCCAACTCTTCCGTTAAGTGCGCCTCTATACGGTCCAACAGCGCCTGTCGACGGAGATTATGGTCAGACTCTATCACACGCGCGGTAAAACGAGCTTCTCCGGTGCTCTCGTTCACATAGGGGTCTAGCAACAGCCCCCTCAGCTCATCAGGAAACATGTTATTCATAAACGCCAACTCGAGCGTATCCAGTGGCGCCCCTTTGATGCGCTCAGCAATCTGCAGCGTCGTTGAGATTGAGAGCACCTTACCTACTTCAGGCAACCCAGCGATATAAGCATGTATTCGATTGATCAGCTCAACTTTCTCTTGTGTGAAGAAGGTTGTCTCCCCATAGACATCCTCCATGCACTCATCATCGATAAAGCAATCTTCATCATCGCCGCCTTCACCCTCTGCAGCGGCTGCAGCCACATCAAACGCAATGACGATATCGAGCGGGGTCGTACCACCTAAAGATTGATCGATCACCTTCATGCCTTGGTGGATCTCAGTACTCTCTTTAAAGTAATCGATGAACCGATTTTCCACCGTCAGTAACGAAATTCCAAACAGGCAGAGCGCACCTAAAGCAACTGCCGCACCGACAAGGCGGTTACCCAATTTATCGGTTACTGTTGCAAAGTGCCTACTGAACGGTGCATGGTTATTAAAACGAACCGAGTGCTCACGCGGCAAACATGCCAATATGGCTGGAAAAAGTATGAAGGCAAACAGATAAGCAAACACAATGCCTATCGTCATCATGTAACCAAAATCGATGACCGGGCGTATGCCACTGATCAGCAATGAGCCAAAGGCAACCATCGTCGTTAAAGATGTGTACAAACAGGGGCGTGACATGGCAACCACGGTTTTAAGCACCAGCGCTCTTTGACTCATATCTGGAAACTGGCCCGCATACTCACGATACCGCACCGACAAATGAATGATCATCGACATGGTGATGATCAATAAAAGTGAGATAAAATTGGACGAAATCACCGTAACCGGAAAACGCGCCCAACCGAGATAGCCCACCATAACAACAATAGTGACAGCACAACTGAACAGCGGCAGAACAACCCAGCGTACTTTTCGGAAAATGACCACCAGCGTCACCATCAAAAAGAGCAGTACACCGGCACCAAATACCTGAAGATCACCTCTTACAAATTCGATCATATCGACCACAATCATCGGAACCCCGCCCAAAAAAAGCGTGGCCCGGTCACGGTACTGCTGCATAATCTCACGAATCTGGATAATATCTTGCCGGTTGCGCTCAAGTACCGCTTGGTTTCGCGCCTTGATCTCTAAATCTATAAGCGCCAGCGCCTCAACCTCTTCGTCGTTCAGACCTTCGCTACTTCGCTTTTCGCGCAACGCATCACGGCGATTGTGCAAGCGGGTGCTGCTCTCATCGCTCACCAACACCAGCTGCATGGCCGTGGTCTTTGCATCGGCACTGACCAGCATCTCTTGATAGAGCGGATTGGTCAACAACTCCTGTTTGGCCACCTCCAGGGCCACCCCTTCCCCCTCAAGCGTAAGCACGTAATCCGATATCGTGGTCAGCTCCAGCTCTGGGTGGTGCAGCAGCGGTACATCCAGAATGGAGTTGATCGACTGCACACTCTCCACACTCAGCAATGCCTGTTTAAGCTCAGCCAAGAGTGCGATCCCCTCCTCACTAAAAACACCGCCATTAGGGGAGATGGCTAAGACCAAGAAATCATCCGTAGAGGGGAAGCGGTTCTGTATTTGTCGATAATATTCAACATCCTTATCCCCCTCTAATGTCAAAGAGTCTGCTGAAGCATCCAGCTCAAATTTACCGACCTGAGACAGTGCCAACATAACGATCACCGTCATCAGCACCAACACCTTCGGTGCCTGATCAATAACCCATTGCTTGTAGAGTGCCTCTACACGGCTCGCAAACATATATACCTCTCAACACCGAGAGCACGACAGACTCTCTTACCTTCCCTACTTATTTAGTGGTTTCTAACAGCTTTTTGCACGTTTAGCATCTTGTTCCAAGTCGCATAGAATCGTGTACAATCATATACAATGATCAAAACTCAACAAACGACTAAGGTGAGCTGATCATAGCACTGATCCATACAAGTAGCCTAGGCGGACACCTGCAAATCCACACTTTTCTCTTTTTGATTAACCGTTTATTCAGATGAGGCCCATGATTAACAACAGCATGAGAACCTTCATTACCATCACAACCCTACTGGTCACCTGCACGCTTCTCTCCAGCTGCTCCGTGCGCTTTGTATACAACCAAGCCGACCTACTGGTCCCTTGGTACATTAAAAGTTATATTCAGCTCAACGAAGGGCAATCGCATTTTGTGAAGAAGCGGCTCAACTATCACCTCAGGTGGCATCGGCGCACCCAACTACCCGAGTACGCCGACCTACTGCTGCGTGCAACCCCTGTTATTTTTGAAGCCCGTCATGAACCCAGACACAACCCCGCCACGCCACCTGAAGCGTCTCAACCAACCGACAACCTACCCAGCAGGCTAACCAATCAGCACCTCTTAACCCTCAAAACGCTGCAGCAAGAGATGACGCAGCTAAGCCATCGGCTCTCTGAGCGCATCGCCCCTGATCTTGCCGAACTGTTTCTTACCGCATCCGAAGCGCAGCGGCTCGACATCTATGAACGCTTCGAGAAAGACAACCAACGGTATCGAGAGAAATATTTAGACACAGATAACGAAACGCAAAAAGCACTCGCTTATGAGGAGATGCGTCCCCATATCGAACGCTGGATAGGCAGCATGACAGCCGATCAAACAGCCTACCTAAAAACGTGGAGCGAGCGCACCATTCCCATTCATCAGCACATACTCACCTACCGGATCCGCTGGCAACAGCGTTTTAAAGACCTTTTAAACTGGCATCACACCGAGCATGCAGAGATCAAAGCAGATCTGATAGAACTCTTTGCACGGCCCAATCAGGGCTGGCACCCTGATCATCAAGCCATTTTAACACACAACCAAACCGTCACCCTGCAGCTGCTCGCTGAGATACAGCACTCACTCACTAAAAAGCAGCGACGCAAGGCCTCAAAAAAAGCCCATAAACTCGCAAAAAGCTTTAAGAGACTGGCCAGTGAATAACAGGTCTAGCGGGTATAACAACACCATTAACCATTAACCATTAACCATTAAGGCTAACGATGTATAAACTGCTCACTCAAACCCCTGAAGCTTGGTTAAACTGCGTTCTCAACGACTTTGACCGTTTTCTAATTGATCACGCCGCCTGCGAGCGCAAAGCCTCCGGCATGGCCATGTCGCTGGTTGCCCACTACCCAGACAAACCCGACCTGGTTAAGCAGATGATTGACCTCGCCATTGAAGAGCTCAACCATTTTCGTGAAGTCATGAAGTGGATACAGCAGCGCGACTTGGTCATGACACCCGACGAAAAAGACCCTTACGTCAACCAATTACGACAACAGATGAGGAAAGGGCGCGAGGATTACATGCTGGATCGCCTGATTGTTGCCAGTCTGGTCGAAGCTCGCGGCCACGAGCGCTTTGGCCTGGTCGCTCACGCACTGCCTGAGGGTGGGCTTAAGACATTTTATCGCGCCATCACCCAATCCGAGGAGCGCCACTACATTCAGTTTTTAACACTGAGTGAGCGCTATTTTCCAAAAGAGAAGGTCGATCAACGGCTGGAGGCACTACTGCCCATTGAGGCTGACATTGTTACGAACCTACCGATTCGATCTGCACTGCA
>JAYPBG010000087.1:0-7304 GCA_038124075.1 Gammaproteobacteria bacterium | reverse complement strand
TTGTCTTCATGTCTTCTCATACTTCATACTGCGCCCCTACCCACCCACCCACCCCACCACCCACACCGCCCCCAGCCACACCAGCCCCAACACGCTGAATTAGTTACTCCGCGACCGACGAGATCTCCACTGCACTGAAACCACCTAGACGAAACCACCTGGACAACCTCGATTGAACAGATTGAACACACCGCTTATTTCACGCATCGCCTCCAGTAAATACCTCGATCGCTACGCAGAAACCGAGAGCAAGCAGCTCTCAAACCTACCCCAATTAGGTCAGCTCACACCCATTGTTATTCCTGTTTTTGACGAAGCCCCTTCATTCCTTAACACGGTCCGAGCTCACCTCCCCATAGATCAACCCATCTTATGGATTGTTGTCTTCAACTGTCCAGAGCCATGTAATGCCGAACAACAGAAGAAAACACAAGACGCACTGAACCAGATGATCCAACACTCCACGCCCATCGTAGACAAAATTGGGAATCTATCACTCCGAGAAGCGACACCGCAGAGCTATCTATTAACCGTCGACCGTACCACTCAAGCCTTACCTAAAAAGCAGGGCGTAGGCTTGGCACGAAAAATCGGGTGCGACATTGCCTGCCGATTGATGCTTCAGAAGATCATCGCGGTCAACTGGGTTGCTACAACAGATGCCGATGCTACGCTTCCATACGACTACCTATCGACACTGCAGGCTCACAAAAAAGCACTGCTCGATGCCTCAACCAGCGCTCTGATCTTTCCATTCAAACATGTCAGCCACCACACCTGCAGAACCGATCCAACCACCCTCGCAACACAACTCTATGAGCAGCACCTTAACCACTATGTAAATGGCTTAAAACAGGCGGGGTCACCCTATGCCTACCATTCGTTAGGCAGCACACTCGCCATTCACCCCCTCTTTTATGCCCAAGTACGAGGGTTTCCCAAACGCGCGGCCGGTGAAGATTTTTATCTGCTCAACAAACTTAACAAACTGGCCCCAGTCACGTCACTTGAGCACCCTCGAGTGCTGCTTCAAACGCGCCTCTCCCAACGCACCCCCTTCGGAACAGGCCCATCGGTTGAAAAATTATTAGTCGATGACCAATACCTCGATGGTATTCAGAGCTATCACCCAGACGGCTTTAAATGGCTTGCCTCTTTAATTAAGCTCTTTGATCAACTCGCAAAGGCACCGCCCTCTCAGCGACTCTCTCAATACACACATGCACTGCACCAACTGGGCGACACGTGGCCAGCGATGATGCAAGAGATTGGCCTTACAGCAGCCTTACCACGCCTACTGGAACAGCACAAGGAGGCTGGCGCACTGCGCAAAGCGATCAATGACTGGTTCGACGCGTTCAAGACCATGAAATTTATTCATTTGATTCGGGATCACTGCTTAGGGGAGGCACTGTTACGCCCAGCCACTCATTGTGCCTCTCGATAAAAAACCCACTCCCGATCCGACGAGGCCTCTTCATTGTACCAGTAGCCCGCCTCCGAAAACGCTTTTAACTGTTCAGGCTCTTTTATGCCGTGCTTAATGGCATAAGCCGCCATCATGCCGCGCGCTTTTTTTGCAAAAAAGCTGATCACTTTGTACTGCCCACGTTTCTCATCTTTAAACACCGGTGTAACAATATCGGCTTGAAGGCTTTTGCGCTTAATCGATTTAAAATACTCATTTGAAGCTAAATTAATAATTGTATCGCTCTTTAATGCCTTCAACTGCTTATTCACCTCAAGCGCCAGCTTATCCCCCCAAAAATGATAGAGATCCTTTCCCTTGTTATTGGCCAACTTTGTTCCCATCTCTAAACGATAAGGGTGAATAACATCAAGCGGCTTTAATATGCCATATAAACCAGAGAGAATTCTCAGATGTTTTTGGGCATATTTGACCTGCATCTTTGAAAACGTCTCTGCTTGCAACCCCGTATACACATCACCTTTAAATGCAAACATGCACGCCTTGGTGCCCCGCTTTAAATTCGCCGTACGACTCTTTTTCCAACTGTCGTAGCGCGCGGCATTCAGCTGCGCCAATTGATCACTCAACCCCATCAATGAGCTGATGTCATTCGGTGTCATCTCTTTTAGCAGAGCAATCAGCTCAGAGGCCTCTGTGAGATATTGAGGTTCACTCGCCTCTTCAGTCGGAGACGCTGTTTCAAAATCAAGGGTTTTTGCGGGAGAGAGGAAAAACAGCATAAGTAACCTTATCTGAGCATTCAGTTTGTATGGCGTTGTTAGTAAAAACGTTCACAATACACTGAAAATAGGCAATGCTCTAGCCCTTCTTCACTCAAAGAGCACCGGAAGAGGGCGAAGCATAGAAAGCATAAGATAAAAAATGAAGATCAGCGACGATGACGCTTACGCGTGTTGACAGGGCGCTCTTTTTGAGGCGACTCTTTTTCCTCCCAACCCATTGCACGCTCAAACCGATTCTGTAACTCCTTCACCCGACGGGCTCTCATCAAACGCTCAGCACGCTCTTTCGCTTGATCAAATTCGATGACGTTGTTTGAAATCATTTTACTCATAATACATCACCCTCAGACATTCACTTGCAGAATACATGTTTCGATCTGTGATAGATTGTTAACTCCTAGGCCTTGCTTTTACTGCGATCATGGGCAGATCACAAAATGACGCCCCCTTTCCAAACTGACAAACAAGACGAAAACTGCGCTCTATCAATTTAAACATTAGACCATTCCGCAAAAGTTAGCTGTAAATATAGGCAAAAAAATGATAGATTTCTCAAACAGCTACATTGCTCAATATTTGTATAGCGGGCATCAAAAAAGCGCATGAAAAACCATCAAACCAGAAAATAAAGCGGGAAAAGAGCACAAAAAATGTTCACCCCCTCTGCAATCTAGGATAGAGCGTCATGAATCAACCCCCACCCAGCTTCAAACGAATTAAGACCGGAAAAATTGAACGACGCTTCAGCCTCGCTAAGGCAGGACTGTTTGCAGGGGTCAAATTAGCCGGCCACTCTGCTGTTAATCGTTTTTTTGGCAATAAAGCGTGCCGCGAAACACGGAAAAAAGAGATTCTATCTGAACAAGCGCATTACTTCGTAGCAGAGCTCGGCAAACTGAAAGGCAGTGTCGTCAAGGTTGGGCAGATGATGGCGCTCTGGGGCGAACACTTTTTACCACTCGAAGTAACCGAAGCACTGCACGAGCTCGAAGACAATACCGCAGCACTGGCCTGGCCCACCATGAAACAGATCTTAACCGAGCAGTTGGGCGAAGCGCGACTGGCAGAGCTCGACATCGAGCAGACACCCATCGGCTCTGCCAGCTTGGGGCAGGTGCATCGCGCAAAGGTCCACAGCAGCGGTGAAACCATCTGCCTTAAAATCCAATACCCCGGTGTCGCAGACGCCATTGACAGCGACCTGGATACGCTGGAGCAGCTGCTGCGCCTTTCTCGCCTTGTACCCATCACTCAGGAGTTCAAGCTCTGGCTAGAAGAGATCCGCTCGATGATGAAGCGCGAGGTCAACTACCTTCTTGAGCGCGAGACCACTGACCGGTTTCGAATACGGCTTGAAAACGACCCTCGTTTCATCGTACCCAAAACCTACCCTCGCTACTCAACCGCTCGAGTGCTTTCCACATCATACGAAACCGGCATCAGCATTGGCTCTTCTGAATGTTTACAGCTCTCTCAAGCTCGACGCAACCACATTGGCGCAGCCTGTCTCGACCTCTGTTGGCAAGAGGTGTTTGAGTGGGGTGAGATGCAAACAGATCCTAACTTCGGAAACTACTTTATCCGCCTCGGCCACACGGCTGCACATTCTGATGAGCACCCTGCAGACAAAATCGTACTGATCGACTTTGGTGCTGTGCGTCGTTTCCCAACCCACATACTTGAGCCTGGAAAGGAGCTGGTCCGTGGCGCTTACCATCATGACCTTCAGAGAATTAAAAAAGCGATGCTGCACCTTGGGTTCGTACCACAGGGCACGCCTGATTCCGTTTTCAGCTCTTTTGCTGAACTCTGTTTCCTCGCGATAGAGCCATTCGTTTCACCCAGTGAAGCATGGCCCGCCTCTAAGTATTACAACGCAGCAACCGGTGCTTACCACTGGGGTGATAGCAACTTAGCCTCCAGGGCCGTCGCTCAAGCAGCCAAATCCGCTGTATCTCGTTTTTTCTCCATCCCCCCAAAAGAGTTTATGTTCTTGAGCCGAAAGATTATTGGCGCATACACGCTGATGGCCGTATTGGATGCCCACATCAATGGCGAATCCATACTCGCCCCTCACCTTGAGCGCTGAACTTAGGAACAACCGTTAAGCCACGGCACCCACACACCCACTAAACCTCTTTTAAGTGGACTACACTCTAAGAAGAGACAACCGATATCAGCTTACACACGTTGAACCCACATGTTTGCAAAAAAACAGCTGCCCGAGCCTTTTCACTTAACCCGTTTCACCCCTTTTGCATCGCTGAAGGAGGATCAACTGATTCTTTTAGCCAATCAAGCCTACACTCGAAACTACAAGAAAGGGGCTCGCATCCTCAAGCAAAAAGACCGAAGCACGTCAGACTTTTTTCTACTTAAAGGCGCTCTTCTCTTGAAAGAGGCGTCAGGCAGCCAATTTTCGGTCAATGCCGCTTCGCCATCGGCCAAAAATCCCATTGCTAAAATCCGCCCCAGCCTCTATGAGGTCACTACAACAGAACCCTCTACGGTGCTGATCATAGACGCCTCGCTCACCGACTCCGCCATAAAAGAGGCGCCAACAGAGACATTTCGCTTGGAGCGTCGTATTAAAGAGGAGCGCTCTGCCGGCAGAAAGCTCTTTTTGAGAATCTATCAAGACATTCGCAACAACCAATTGAGACTGCCAAGCATACCGTCCGTTGCGTTTAAAGTCAGAGAGCTTATCGATTCAGGCAAGTCAAGCTCCAAAGAGATCAGCAATGCCATCAATATAGATCCGGTGATGGCCACCAAAATTGTCAAAGCCGCCAACAGTCCACTCTATCGAGGCGCCTCAACCATTGAGTCCAGCAATCAGGCCATCGTACGTTTAGGCTTAAATGTTACCCGGCAACTGGTTTTATCGTTTGCGCTTAGGGATGTGTTTGATATTCAAAGTGAACGGCTTAAAGGACGGATGAACTACTTTTGGGAACACAGCGTAGAAGTTGCCTCAATCTGCTATACGCTGGCAAAGGCGTTAAAGATATTAAATGCAGAGGAGGCACTTCTGGCCGGCCTGCTGCATGACATTGGCGCCATCCCCATCATTCTTTATGCCGAGCAGTTCCCCAAACTATTATCCGTTGAAGGCGAACTTGAAAACACACTGGATGCCCTTAAAGGCGAGCTGGGTGGCACCATGCTTCAGCGCTGGAACTTCCCTCCCGGGCTGGTCACCGCGGCCAAAGATGCCGAACACTGGATTCGTACGCCTCCCAAACATGATTACTGTGACTTAGTCATCATTGCTCAAATTCACACCCTATCCAGCACTGATCGGGTTAACCAACTGCCAAAACTGCATGAACTTCCCTCCTTCTCACGACTTGGATTGAACACGTTAACACCAGAAAAATTTATTGAGTTGCTTGAAAAAGCCAAAACTCAAAGGGATGAGATAAAAGGGCTGCTGACAGACTAAACGTCACTCAACACGGCTCAACAGCACCCGCATCGATTTAAACGCCGCCTCTTCTACACCCAAGGCCTCACACCAATGAATCGCCTGCGCAAGCGCCTCTCTCTTATGGGTATACGTTTCAACCCAAACAAGGCGTCCATCCGGCAGTGGCGTCAGCACAGGCAGCTGTTCAGCTAACGCACGCACCATATCGGGCGTTAAGGGCTGCGGCTCGATGCTGCGCAGATGTTCGGCCAGGGCCATAGGAAACGCCATCAGCAGCTCAGCACCGCTTTTCAGACTGTATATGCGTATGGAGATATTATTTTCTGAGCGGGTATCAAGCACTGGGTAATGCTCACGCAGCATCACCCAGAGGCGCTTCAGCGCCTCTTGATCAACCTTAGCCGTCAATCTACTTGGCAAGAGCAAGCGCTTAAGTCGCTTAAAGAGGCCGGTCACAGGTCTCTTGAGCACTCATATACATATACTTATACTTAATACGCAACAATTGACTAAGACTCCAACTCTACCGCATCCGCATCATCCGGTTCAGTGGTACGCACAGCTTTCTGTGCCTCAATTTTTGTCAAGCCGCTGTATGGAATTCGCCATTGGGTACCTTTACAGACCACCGTGGCCGTTTTCTGATTTAACGCAATAATCTTTCCAGACTGTTCTCCCCCATGTCGATCAAGAAACATGACGTCATCACCCGAATGATAGAAGCAGTCACTGTCTTGCAGTTTTACCCCATCACCATAGGGCTTAACCATCGCCGGCGTTAAGTCGATGGCGGGATAGATCACATCCCAATGCCGACCTGTCTCCTGGTCCTCTACAAGCGCTGTACGACGCTGCAACTTGAGCAACTTCCCCACCGCCAATCGGTTTGATTCAGGAATAAAATATTGCACAATTTGCCCAATCTTTAAGTTCCGCTTCACTTCAAGTATGCGGTCCGCATCTTCAAGCTTGCGATCAATAACCGACACCAATCTAAACAGATCAAACGTGGTCAGTTGGTTTAGCCCTTCTTGTATGTCCGCATAACTTCTTATTGACACAATGCTTATCTCCTCTGTTATCTACCCTAACTGAACAGTGCGCGATCGGCATTCAGTAAAATTAGCACATTTAGTCATGATTGACTTGATCTATTGATAGACTGCCTCTATGTTCACCTTAATGTTCACCGCTTACTCTTTGACACCCTACATTATCTACCTTGCAATCGAGGTTCCACATGGCAAATTTTTTTTCAGCTGAACCGCGAAACAGTGATTTAAGCGCTCCAGACACCTATGGACGACTGATCTGGATGATGATCGGCATTGTGCTAACCGTACTGATTATGCTGCTGGTTTACATCAATCACCGCCCTACACCACCGACACCCTTGGCAACATCGTTACCCATGGCGCAACCGGCAGCCCCTTCAACGCTGTTGAACCCTCACCTGGATGCGGCAACCCTAGGGAGTGATTCAGCCGAACACCCAGGCGGTAAATTACCGCCAAACGACTCGACCCAGCCGCCTTCTAAACCGCGCTTTACATTTTATCGTGAGTTGAGCGATCCACCCCCACACCACAGCCCTTCCGTTTCAACGGATGCCGCTGTTCTAGAAGGTGCAAGAATAGCAACACCAGAGGCGGAGCAGAAG
>JAYPBG010000086.1:8624-12027 GCA_038124075.1 Gammaproteobacteria bacterium | reverse complement strand
AGCGTGTCAAACACGCTTTCACAGTCTACGGTCTACGGCGGTCTACACCGGATTCAACGCCAAATATCACCTGGATCAAAGGCGACTTAAGCCAACCCAATACACTCACTGACCTTCCAGCTGTTGATTATATCATCTATACTGCCACTCCTGATCATCGCAGCGAGGACGCTTACTATTCAACCTATGTGAATGGCCTTAAAAACTGCGTAGACTCTGTAGAGCTTAATTCGGTTAAACGTCTCTTTTTTATTTCCAGTACCAGTGTTTTTGGTCAAAAAGATGGGGCATGGGTAAGCGAATCAAGCCCTACAATACCAGATCGATTTACTGGTAAAACATTGTTAACCGCAGAGCGGTATCTAACCGATCACTCGATAAAGTCAACCATCATCCGATTTTCTGGAATATATGGACCTGGAAGAAACCGCCTGATCCAAAAAGTGAAACAAGGTAATGCGACTATCAGAAAGAAAACGCCTTACTATACCAATCGAATTCATCGAGATGACTGTGTCGGAATCATCATACATTTCATTACACTCAATGAACAGCTCAATGAGCAGGACAGCCCCTTATTGCCCTGTTATATAGCAACCGACTGCGAACCAGCACCAGAATGTGAGGTTCTAAACTGGTTAGCCGACAAGCTCGATGTTAAGCGGCCCAAAGTCAACGACTCATTAAAAGATAAAAGCATGAATAAACGCTGTGATAACTCGCGCCTATTAAGGTCTGGATATGAATTTATACACCCAACCTATATATCAGGGTATACGGCCCTCCTATCAGACTACAGCGACGCAGAGTGACCAGCCCCTTAGTGCAAACTTGTCAAGTGGCTATAATAGCTCACCCATCAACTCACTGGCCGGTACAGGCTTGCTGATCAAATAGCCTTGCAAATAATCACACTTTAATGATTGCAACAACGCTTTTTGCTTTGGTGTTTCAACACCTTCCGCTATAACCTTAATACTTAATCCATGCGCCATTGAAATGGCTGCTTTGACCAGCTCCCTATCCCCACTATTTTCTGATAACTCACTTATAAAGCTACGATCAATTTTTATAATATCAAATGGAAACTTCTTTAAATAACTTAAGGAGGAGTAACCCGTGCCGAAATCATCCATACTAATCGAGACACCAAGATGATGAAAAGAGGATAACGACTCTTGAATATTAACATGCCCTCTTAAAAGCAACCCTTCCGTAATTTCTAAATCAAGTGCACTGGCGGTGATATCATACTCTTCGAGCAGCCCGACGATAGAATCCAGTAACCCTGGATCCTGAAACTGGCGAGGAGATAAATTGACTGAGATTCTATAATTAAGACCCATTTTCTTTTGCCATTGACGTAACGTGCACAAAGCCTCACGCATGACATAATAGCCTATCGGAACGATTAGACCAGATTGCTCGGCTATGGGGATAAACTCTTCTGGGCTCACATCACCTAAAGCTGGACTGCTCCACCTTAACAAGGCTTCTGCTCCAATAATTTCGCCACTTACCGCATCTGTTTGCGCCTGGTATACTACAAAAAACTCTGATCTTTCTAATGCACCGTGCAACTGCTGCTCAAGGGATAATCGCCTTGAGATCTCAATATTCATAAATTCTCTATAAAAAGAGTAGGTATTTCGCCCTTGTGATTTTGCATGATACATGGCTGCGTCGGCACTGCGCAATAAGTCTGAAGCATGAAGACCATCTTCTGGATATACCGCCACACCAATACTCACAGTAGTTATCAAGGATCTTGAGTTTATGAAAAAAGGCTTCCTGAAAGGCTCAATCAGATTATTGATAATATGATTAATATCTTTAGTATTTCTTATATTTGGTAGCAAGATTATAAAATCATCCCCACCCAAGCGACCAACAGTATCACTTTCTCGTACTACTTTTGATAAACGCTCCGCAATACAGATCAATATTTCATCACCTACTTCATGCCCCAACGTATCATTTATCTTTTTAAAGTCATCTAAATCAAGAAAAAGAACAGCAACTTTTTCACCATCGACTCTACCCTCAACCAATCTCTCTAGACGATCTAGAACTAGGAATCTATTTGGTAGATCTGTAAGAGAGTCATACTGTGCTTGATGTGATATCTTGTCTTCATTTCGCTTTATTTCCGTAATATCTCTTGACAACGCCAGGGCTGTCACAACACTTCCAGAAATATCAAACTCAGGAAACACACGCCAATCCAAATATACAGTCCCTTGCGGACTCTCCCACTCAAATATTTCACCTGCTGGTTTTTTAGTTGCGAACACTTGCCTGATATTTTTTTCAAAAATATCACAAAGCTTTCCATCAAACCCAAGTTCACGATGCGTTTTTCCAACAAACTCTTCCTGAGTAAATCCAGATACATCATACGCAGCTTTATTTTGATATAGATGTCGACACTGCTCATCGTAACGTATTATATAATCTTGAATATTCTCTGCCAAAGACCTAAACTTCTCCTCACTCTCCCGAAGAGTTTTTTCTGCCAACTTCTTTTCAGTAATTTTCTCAGTAATGCCCATTATTTCACTTTCATCTGACCCCAAAACAGGCACAAAACATGATTTAAAATAATCACCGGAAGGTGTTTTAAATTCAAAGTGAGACGCTACCCCTTTAATACAGCGATCTAGATAGTTTTCAATACGCCTCCTATCCTCATTGCATACTGAATCCAAATAGGGCAAGCCAATGACCTCTTTTTCATCTTTTAAATTAAGCATTTTCAAGCCTGCGCTATTCATGGATGTTAACAGCCCTTTTTGACTTATTGAATGAATGCAGAAGGGGGATGCTTCAATAAGAAGTCTGTATTTTATATTTTTCTGATCTAGCGCAAGCAGTGTCGCATCCAACTCCGATGAAAGCTTTTTCACACTCCTTTCTAGCTCACTGTTTTTATTCTCAAGATGGAAAAGACGTTGACTCTGATTCACAGTATCCAATGATGCTATTATAACGAATACAACTCCGTTATCTTCCTCACACACAGGTATAATAGAAGAGCGGCGTTGCACATCCCGCCCTTGTGCGTCTTTCGTTTCTGATTCCAGCGTGCCACTCTTTTTAGAGCTCAAAACAAGGCTAATTCTCGATACCATCTCTTCGCCATACGGCTCTGTATTAAAATCGAAGGGGTAGGGTTTCCTATAATATTGATAAGGGTCTGTAAGAGACATAGACTGAGCCGAGGCACGATTAATATATTGAAGCTTAAAGTCTGGATCAACAACTTCTATCGATATGGCAGAATCCACTATCCACTCATAACCATATCGCTGAAAATAGCGTACGCGCTCCTCATCGGTACATAACTCAGATAATGTCATTTGGTGATGCAATCTCCATAAATTTTATTGATGAAACTCTTACT
>JAYPBG010000086.1:4078-8614 GCA_038124075.1 Gammaproteobacteria bacterium | reverse complement strand
AAGGCAAAAACCTTACAGTACTTGTCATGTGGCTATAAGCTCCACGACTCTGAAACCGATTCAACGCGATGATCCGCCTCTAACAGCATTTTGAGAAGCGTGTGTGACGGTTGTGCGGCCTATTGTAGTCGATATCGGGCCCCAACGGCACGATACGTGTTGGATTAATCATATCATGGCTATAGTAGTAATGACGCTTGATGTGCTCAAAATTGACCGTCTCTGCTACAGATGGCCATTGATAGAGTTCACGAACATATTGGCTGATCGAAGGATAGTCTTCTAAGCGTTGACGATTGCATTTAAAGTGTCCATGATACACTGAGTCAAAGCGAATCAACGTTGTAAAAAGCCGCCAATCTGCCTCTGTGATTTGCCACCCCGTCAGATATCGCTTCTGATCCAGCAGATTTTCCACAGTATCCAGCGCTTCAAATAAACGGTTGTAAGCCTCTTCGTATGCTTCTTGAGAGGTCGCAAACCCACAGCGATAGACACCATTATTAATACTATCGTATACCAATTTATTGATATGTTCGATGGCGCTGCACTGATGCTGAGGAAAAAAATCATCTTCATTATCCGTAATGCCATTAAAAGCACTATTGAACATTCGAATAATTTCAGAAGATTCATTACTGACAATGCGCGCGTTCTGCTTATCCCACAGTACCGGTACAGTGACTCGACCACTGTAATCCGCTTTATTGCGTGTGTAGATCTGATGCAAAAATTCTGCATCATACAGCTGATCACCACTGCTGCCCTCTTTTGTGTTAAATGTCCATCCACGCTCTAACATGTCTGGACTGACAATGGAGACACTCACATGTGCTTCAAGGCTCTTTAACTTACGAAAAATCAGTGTTCGGTGTGCCCATGGACACGCCAGTGAAACATAAAGATGGTAACGGCCAGACTCTGCTTTAAATCCACCCTCCCCGCTCGGCCCCGCCGAACCATCTACCGTAACCCAATGTCTCAACTGCGCGGCTTCACGCTCAAACGCACCACCTGTCTCTTCTGTTTCATACCACTGGTCTTGCCATTCACCTTTGATTAATCGCCCCACAGTATCACCTCATTGTGTATCTTGATTAGGTCATTCGTCATGATACAGATGATCATGACGATATTAAATAAACATATTATTCACTATGATTTTTAGCGCGTTTCATGTTATACCCATCCTTAGGAGTTTAAGATGTTAATGCATTCATCACCCAGGCCATTAGAACCACTTGCGGTACGGTCAAAAGTGGAAGAAATAGTGCAATTTTCCATGATCGCGTTGTCTCTTTTAGGATCATAATCTCTGTATAATCGGTTGATACACCTGTCATTAAAAAAGCAAAACTGTTGCCAGGTGCGTTTGCACGCGTCAAAAGGTCAGCGGCAATGGGTGTAGAGCCCTCAGAGCAAACTTCTATGATTGTCGCTGCCAGCACCGTGAATGCCAACCCCACCAAAGTTGGACCGAAAAAAGTGCCAAAGGTCTCTGGTGAGACGAATGCTCGCACTAAACTGGCCAAAATAATCCCAATCAAAATCCACTTTAAGACCATACGAGACCCTTTCAGCCCATCGATGAACATCTGTTTGAAAAATGGTAGGTCAAAGCGAGTATTAGCCAGCCCTTGTTTTGCCGATTGCCAAAAGCGAAAATCTTCTGGCAAGCTCACCTGACTTGGATTAGCGGGTAAATGCTTTAATTGCACTAATTTATCAAACAGCAGGCCCACTATGACGGCAATCACCATCGAGAGGCCAATAAAGGTCAAAGTCCATGGTATACCAATGAGCGCAATAAGAATGAGCGTCAGAGAAAATGAGTTCCAAGGGCTAGCAATAAGAAACGCCATCACCTGCCCAATGCTTGCGCCGCGCTCATAGAGCTTTGCTCCAACCATTAAGATGCCGTGGCTGCAAAGATCAAGCAGTACACCGGCTACAGTAGCACGCAAAATGCCACTCACTCCTTTTTGTGTGCCCAATATTGAGATCACAAACTCTCTCGGTATCTTAGAGAGAACGGCTACCATCATGATTCCAATCAGCACACCGATCCAGACAGTATTGACCAATTCGAAAACAGAGGCCGTTAATATGTGATACCAACCTGGTATTGACCAATCTCCTTCGAAAAAAGCGCAATACAAATAGAGTACAACAACGACCCCAAGCGATAGCCACAATAGGTAGTCTGATCTGTTTTTTTGTGCATGACAGCTCGGCACATGGGTATGATTATGATTGGTTGCTGACATTTATGCTACCCCCTCAATATGATATGTTTACTCCTAAAACAGCTGTTGAAGCCATTATAAACCTATCTCCAGCACCCAGGTCAATCAGACTATAGAGTGCGCTCACGATACCTCCGCCCTTCCCATAGGTAGTAGATGACTGGAATGACGATGAGTGTCAGCACCGTCGTTGTCGCCATACCCCCAAGCATTGGTAAAGCAATCCGGCGCATGACATCGGAGCCCAAACCTGATGTCATAAAAATGGGGGCCAACCCAGCTAAAATAGTGATGACTGTCATGAGCTTCGGCCGCACTCTCATCACGGCCCCGTTAAAAACGGCTTCAAACAGTGCATGTTTATCCTCCGGAGAATGACTGCGTACCTGCTGATCAATATAGAGGAGCATAACGACGGCGGTTTCTGCGGCAATCCCCCCCAACGCAATAAACCCAACACCAACAGCAACCGAAAAGTTGTAGCCCGCCAGGTAAAGCGCCCAAACACCCCCCATTAGACCGAAAGGCAAAGAAAGCATGACCATCAAGGTGCGATCCAGCTTGCCAAAATGGACCATCAGCAGAACAAATATGATCAGAGTCGCTGTGGGAATCGCAATGCTCATCCGAGACTCGGCTTCCAACATCTGTTCAAACTGACCGGACCACTCGATGGCGTAACCGGCGGGCAGTTGCACTTTACGGCTGACAACGGTTTTTGCCTCTTTGACATAGGAGCCAATATCCCTGTCAGCAATATCAACAAATACCCACCCGGTTAAACGCGCATTCTCAGATTTCAACATCGGTGGCCCCTCAACAAATTGGATCGAAGCCAGTTCAGCTAAAGGAATATGTTGCCCTTGCGGGGTGGGGATCAAGATATTGTTCAGATCCTCGATATGTTCTCGATAGGGGCGTTGGTAGCGCAACATAATGTTATAACGCTCCCGGCCCTGAACAGACTCACTGATTTTCATTCCCCCCAGAGCGGTTTGAATCACCCGCTGGAACATGCCCATCTCGATGTTCCGACGTGCCAGCTCATTTCGATTCGGTATGATCTCTAGGTATTTTCCACCCGTGACCCGGTCAGCAAAGGCGGACCGGGTTCCCGATACGTTTTTGACAGCGGCTTCCACATCAAGTGCAATGCGGCTTATGATCTCTAAGTCTGCGCCGGATATTTTAATGCCCACTGGCGTACGAATACCGGTTGAGATCATATCCATACGGATCTTGATAGGGTATCCCCAGCTGTTAATCAGGCCAGGCAACTTAACCGTCTCATCGAGCGCTTTGATGAGATCATCTACGGTCATATTTGGGCGCCACTGATCTTTAGGTTTCAGTTTTATCCATGTCTCAATCATGGAGATGGGTGCTGGATCGGTGGCCGTATCGGCGCGACCGACTTTCCCAAAAACCCGTTCCACTTCCGGTAGGGTTTTTATGAGACGATTGGTCTGCGCAAGTACCTCTTTGGCTTTCGTGATCGATACCCCAGGTAGAGTAGTGGGCATATAGAGCAGCTCGCCTTCGTACAGCGCCGGCATAAACTCTGTACCGGTATTTTTCAACGGTATCACCATACTGCACAGCAAAGCCAAAGTGATCAGCAGTGTCAGCCATTTCAGTCGCATCGATACCCTTAAAATGGGTTTGTACAGTGCTATAAAAAAACGATTGATAGGGTTTGACTCTTCAGATCTGATGTTCCCTCGAATCAGCCAGAGCATTAATACCGGTACAATCGTAATCGACAAAATTGCAGCAAAGGCCATGGCATAGGTTTTCGTAAACGCTAAAGGCGAAAAGAGCCTGAAGGATTGACCGGTTAACGCGAAGACCGGTAAAAACGAGACCGTGATGATCAGCAGTGAAAAGAACAGTCCAGGCCCCACCTCCTTTGCCGCA
Organism: Gammaproteobacteria bacterium; assembly: GCA_038124075.1. Taxonomy (GTDB): domain Bacteria; phylum Pseudomonadota; class Gammaproteobacteria; order Pseudomonadales; family JAYPBG01; genus JAYPBG01. The sequence continues at coordinate 4,451 of JAYPBG010000086.1, read as the reverse complement.
AGGAGCAGTGCGGCATTCTTCTCTCGGCGAGAGGCATGAGTGGGGAGTAACGATAGATGCCGATGACCATTTTCAACCATAACAATCGATGCATCCACCATGGCACCTATGGCAATGGCAATGCCTCCTAAAGACATGATGTTAGCGGTGATTCCTTGCACAGACATGACAATCATCGCCGCCACTACCCCCAACGGTAACGTAATGATAGCGACCAAAGCGGAGCGGATATGCAATAGAAAGATAAGCGTGACCAGTGCAACCACAAAGCCCTCTTCGATCAGCTTGTGAGTGAGGTAATCGACCGCACCTTCAATCAACGGGGCTCGATCATAAACCGTCACGATCTCAACGCCCTCAGGCAGTCCCAGTG
>JAYPBG010000086.1:2439-4068 GCA_038124075.1 Gammaproteobacteria bacterium | reverse complement strand
CCCTCAATCACATTCAGCGCATTTTCACCCGAACGCATGACCACAATACCGCTGACCACTTCGCCTTCACCGTTAAGCTCAACCACACCTCGCCGGAGTTCGGGGCCTTCTATGACACGCGCTACATCAGACAATACCACTGGGGTGCCTTCTTTAGCGTAGATCACCACATTTTGCAGATCTTGCAAGGTGGCAATATACCCTTTAGATCGAATCATCAGCTCCATCTCACCCTGTTCGATCACACGTCCACCCACCTCATGGCTGGCCGCCTTAACGGCATCAACGATTCGGTTCAAAGGCACGTGATAGGCTCGAAGCCGATTGGGGTCAATCAATACCTGATACTCCTTTACAAAGCCCCCAACCGATGCCACTTCGGAGACACCGGGTACGGTAGCCAGCTCAAATTTTAAGAACCAATCTTGTAAGCTCCGCAGCTGCGCCAGATCGTGTTGGCCGCTCTTGTCGATCAACGCATATTGATAGATCCAACCAACCCCCGTTGCATCGGGCCCAATTTGGGGTGTGGCATTAACGGGCAGATCGCCTTGGATCTTGGAGAGTGCCTCAACAATGCGACTGCGTGCCCAATATTGATCGACATCATCCTCAAAAATGATGTAAACGAACGATGAACCGAACATGGAAAAACCGCGCACATCTTTGGTTTTTGGCAGCCCCAACATGGTTGTGGATAGAGGATAGGTCACGAGATCTTCGACGATTTGCGGTGATTGACCGGGAAAGTCCGTGCGTATGATCACCTGTGTGTCAGAGAGGTCTGGGATGGCATCCAAAGGCATATTTTTAATCGCGACCCAACCAGAAGCGATCAGCGCAATAACACAGACGATCACCAACAGAGGATTTTTAACTGACCACTCAATGATTTTGGCCACAGTGGACTGGGTAGGGTCATGCCCTAGGCTATCCGAAGCGATATCATGGTTGGATGCATCTGAATCAGTGGTGTGCATGCGCACCCCCTACGGGACGCAAAGCGTCCTCTGATTCCTCTGCCTCGTCGATGGGCTGTTCTAAATTAACCGAGTGAGGGATATCAATCTCCACCGCATGGCCTTGCCCATAAGGGTGCTGCATCTTCTCTTCACGTTGCAGCCAATAGAAGCCCGTACCATGATCCAAGTAGAGTTTTAGCCCTTTCATACAGTAGTGCTTTGGCTTACCTTCGAAGATCCAAGGTTTTAAAGCAGTGACCAACGCTGACATGGCTGCGTGTCGTTGGCTTTGAGTGATTGCCTCCCGGACCTGTTTCAATGCGCGTTCTGCATTCTCTAGGACCACTTGCAGCTTTGTGCCTCTGAATACCGGGATCAGATGCTCATTCAGCTGTAGAGCAGGTTCGAGGCTATGAGCGCGAATTTCCCGACCCTCTATTTGCCGGCTGTGGAGATAGAGGGCCGCATCAATCAAATGATCGATCATTGCCAGTTGATCTTGACTGACGTCTAACAGCGATAGAGGTCTCTGCGCACGTTGGAGTTTTCTGAACGATTCTCGTAAACTGCTCTCAGAATCGATAAGAAACTGCCCACTGACTACAATTGAATCACCTTCTTTTAAACCCTTCAAGATTTCTGTGCGGCCTTTGTTGTGAATGCCTAC
>JAYPBG010000086.1:0-2429 GCA_038124075.1 Gammaproteobacteria bacterium | reverse complement strand
CAAAAAACGCCCATCCTCTCCAGCCACGATGACAAAGTCACCTTCAGCAATTTTTAAGATCGCCTCAGAGGGCACACTCAAACGTTGCTCAATTCCAGATTCAAACACGACATCTGCATAGGCACCGGGTCTCAGTTCCCCTTGTTTATTGTCTACAACCAATCTGACCTGACCGGTCCGGCTCGCCTGTTCAATCACCGGGTGCACATAATCAATCCCGACAGATAAAGAGAGATTCCCCAAATTGGGAAATGTGACGTTAGCCGTGCTCTCTTCATTGATAAACTGAAGATCTTTCTCAGCCACGCTGACGTTAATCCAGACCGAATCATACTGCTGAACTATGGCAATAGAAGAGCCCGGTTTTATGTAATCCCCTTGCTGAACCGACAATGCCCGGACCACACCAGAAGACTCGGCATAGAAAGGGATGTTCTCTATCGATTGTTTGCTTTTTTTAATGGTACTGAGCGCACGCTTGCTTACCCCTAACGTTTTCAATCGCTGTTGGCTGGATCGAATACGCCCCTTACTGCCGGTTTTTATTGCAGCTCTATAATCTTGCATTGCGGAGACCAATTCGGGGCTATACAGCGTAAATAATAGATCCCCCTCTTTGACCTCGTCACCGACTGCTGTTATCGAAAGCGATTCAATCCAGCCAGAGACTCGCCCAGTGATTGCATACCGTTTACGGGTATTCTCTTCAACGAGGCCATAACTTCTGATATCGGTACCAAATGAAGCCACTTCTGCATCCTCCTTTCGAACACCCATTTGTTGGATGGTTTCTGCAGAGATACGCACTGATTTGCGAGAAGATTTGGATGAAGGGGTTGGCGCCTCAACCGCAATGGGCACCAGATTCATGCCGCAGATGGGGCATGTGCCGGGTTCTGACGCAATATAGTGAGGGTGCATGGGGCAGGTGTACTCTTGTGCATAGGCCGACGAGCACAACAATAGAACTAGGCTCAACAATACCGGCTGCAGGCTGTGAAGGATCAACTTAGAGCGCATCATGTGCACCTCCTTGAGGCGTAGAGTAAGTCGCTGGATCGGGGACAAAGTGACTTACGTATTGTGCAGACAGCACCTGATAGAGGCTCTTTTCCTGTATAAGCCTCTCTTTTAAAGAGAGCTGATCGATCTGAGCACTGAGAACAGGTGCTAAGCGAGAGTGGCCCGATTCGTAGTTGCGCTTCGCGGCCAGTACGATCTGGTCCAACGACGCTCTATTTTTTTCTAATAGAGCGATGTTGTTTAAAGCCGTATCGCGTTTCGCCTGAAGTGCAGACAAACGCTTCTGCCACACCATCTTGGTATCATCTAACTGCCACTGAACACTCTTAATATGAAATTCCGCAGCCTCCCGCTTAGGTGTTTGATTGGTCGCTGACCAAAATGGAATAGAGATGGACGCCTGCAAGCTAAACCAATCATCGCCATCGAAATGATCACTCGAGCTTCGCTGTTTATAGAGCGCTTGTAGGCTGTAGTTCGGTTTAAATGCGGCATCAGCGATCGTGCGCTCATGCAGTGCCACCTGAACCTGCTCTTGAGCAATTTCGATCGGGTAGAGAGCCGTTGTTGCTGGATCCCAAGTGATGGGCGCATAACTTGATAACAAATAGGTTGGTAATAACGAGGAAGACTCGGGTACCTCTCCCACCAAACGAATCAACTCAGATTCAATTGCAATACGCTTCGCCTTCAGCTCATTAAGCTGATGGTCGATATCCGTTCGATCAATATCGATTTCAGAAAGACGGCCGTACACAGACCCACCGGCTTCCAGTTGACCTTTCAGATCCTCTTCTACTGACCAATAGAGTGAACGCTTGTTCTCATTGATCGATTCTAAGGCTCGATTTTCTTTTAGTTTAATCAGCTGGATGTTGAATAAGGCATACAGTTTATGAAATTGATAGTCCGCCTGCAACTGATAGAGTTGCCCCATCTGCTTTTTCTTCGCTGCTTGGCTGCGTCGATTTTGTTTATTTGGGATCTGCTGGCGAAGGCCAATGACTTTAGATGTAGGTAAATAATCATTAAACGAGAAGGTGTCCACGGGTACATTTTCCAACCCCACAACAATTTGAGGATCCGGTAGGCCGGTAGACGCTAAGGAGAGCGCATCGACGGCACGCTTACGCTCAAGCCAATAAATGACTGAAGGGTGCTGTTTTAGGGAAGAGAGGTATGTTTTCAGTGTCTGTTCTGTCGCAAACGTGCTGACACAAGAAAACATCAATACCCCCAATATCAACGTTGCGCGTTGGATCAAGCTCAAGACATTCATGGGTGCCTCCAATATTCCACAACGGTACAGTACTTGTTAAGTGGCTATATTTGTACGTAAATGTGTTATAAGAGACGCGGTTTCAACTCCGAAGTGCAACAGGTTAATTTCGTGTTAATCGCTCATG
>JAYPBG010000085.1:0-12291 GCA_038124075.1 Gammaproteobacteria bacterium | reverse complement strand
ACTCTGGATAACGCTCAGCAATCTCACGAACGGTAGCGCATGCATTCTCATTACCCGCGCGTGCTCGACGAATCAAACCGCCCACTACATCCCAAAAAAGCATATCGTGCGATCGCTGATCAGCGCTATCAGAACCATCCAAAACCAGACCATTACCACAATTGGTCACCTCCCCCCATCCAACACCTCCACCGTTGTGAGCAGAGACCCATGTGGCCCCCAAAAGTGCATTCATAATCACATTTTGAATGGCCATATCAGCCGTAATATTGGTGCCATCTTTAATGTTTGCCGTCTCTCGAAACGGTGAATCAGTACCCGAGACATCGTGGTGGTCTCGCCCAATCACAATGGGCGCTTTAACCTGACCCGAAGCAACGGCTTGATTCATACGCTTCGCCAGCAACATACGCCCTTCAAGATTTGAGTATAGAATTCGCGCTTGAGACCCTACCGTCAATTGGTTCTCACCTGCATTTTTCACCCACTCAAGATTGCTTTGCAGTTGTGGCTTGATGCGCTCAGGAGCGCTTTCTAATAACAGTGCAATCACATCCACCGCAATTTTATCGGTAGCCGCTAAATCCTCTGGATCTCCCGACGTACATACCCAACGGTAAGGGCCAAAGCCGTTATCAAACAGAACCGGTCCCATCATCGTCTCAACATAAGATCTATATTCTGGCTTCAGATCCGCATCAGCCAGCGCCGCCTCTTTCAAAAAAGCGTTACCATAATCCCAAAAGAGTGCGCCTCGATCCGTTAATGTATTAATGGCAGAGACATGACGCCTCAGTGACTCTTGAATCCGAATTTTAAACGCTTCTGGATTCTGGGCCATCTCCTCTTTAGCCTCTTTTACAGAGACCCCCTCAGGATAATAGCCACCACCATAAGGGTTATGCAATGAAGTCTGATCAGAAATTAAATCAACGCCTAAATCTGATGCTGCCACCGCTTCAAGCAACGTGACAACATTGCCATGTAATCCAAGCGAGACAGCTTCTTTACTTTCTTTGGCCTCTTTCGCCCTAAGAATCAATGCACTTTCATCGCTAAAGGTTTCATCCAACCAACCTTGCGCATGACGCTTTTTCAATGCATTTTCATCCACTTCAGCCACCAAGCAGATGCCACCGGCTATGGTGGTTGCTTTAGGCTGTGCTCCAGACATCCCGCCAAGACCGGAAGTGATAAAGATTTTCCCCTCTACACCTGGATTTTCTGGGTTCTGCTGTGCAGCCGCTAGCTTTAATACTTCATGAGTACCATGAACAATGCCTTGTGGGCCAATATACATCCATGAACCTGCCGTCATCTGCCCATACATAGAAGCACCCAGAGCGTATAGACGATCAAGGTTTTCTCGGGTTGAGTAGTTGGGAATCATCATACCATTGGTAATGATTGCACTGGCAGAATTTGGATTGGATTTGGGTATGCGTCCTTGAGGGTGCCCTGAGACCATCGATAATGTTTGATTGGGTTCTAAATCACTCAGGTGATGCATGGTGGCGTGAAACTGCATCCAATTTGAAAATACTGCGCCGTTACCACCGTAGGTAATGAGCTCCTGTGGAAACTGGGCCACAGCTGGATCCAAATTATTGAGTATCATATGTATCATCGCACGTGCATCGGCTGTTTTTGCAGGAATCTGACAAAAAGGAATGGCCTTAAGTGCAGTGTCAGGCAAAAAAGAAAATCCATAAATATGACCATATTGAATCAACTCTTTTTCAAATTCAGACTTGGCCCGATCATGAAGCGTCGGGTGTAAATATTTAAGCGCATTGGTTACAGCCAAAATACATTCACTGTCAGTGAGGTGATGGTGACGCTTTGGTGCATGCGGTAACAACGGATCTAACTCAGGCGCATCAGGGAAGTTGACAATCAACCCCTGTTCATCGAATTGGCAGGTTTGAGTAAACGCTCGCACAATGTCTTGATGATCAGATACATCAACGGCGCTGTCATCAGGAAAAGGCGACGCCCCTTCACGCTCTATCGCCTGCTTATCATAATAGCGCCCACCACTGACAATACCCCTTATTTTACTTTGACTATCACTGCCTAAATAGGGGATTTGCTCAATACGCTCTAAATCCCATAGAACCAAATCCGCTTTAGCCCCTTCACAGATGACCCCTCGATCCGCTTTACCCAAAGAACGCGCGGCATTCAGTGTAACACCGGCAAATCCCTCTTCTACCGTCAATTTTCCATGCGTTATAGAGAGCTGCCACATCAGGGGTAATGAGGTATACCGTGATGAGCCTGGATTGCTGTCGGTGCCAATAGCAAGCAATAAACCTTTATCTATCATCTTGCGCATATCGGCAAAGGGCTTGCCAACAAATAAACTGGTCCCTGGCAGCACAGTAGCCACAACATCCGCTCTTTTCATAGCATCCAAACCAGCATCTGATACCGCCATCAGATGATCAGCTGAAAAAGCACCTATCTCTGCAGCCAATTCCGCACCCTTAGAGTCAGCAAACTCATCCGCATGCAGGCGTATGTTGAGACCTGCTTCTTTTGCTTTTCGAAAATAATCTCTTAATAGATCTGGTTCAAAGTAGCCTTGTTCACAGAACGCATCGGCATGTTCAGCAATACCCTGATCAATAACTGCAGGCAGTATAACGTTACACACAGTATTCATGTAGGCTTTCGGATCGCCTTGAAATTCAGGTGGTAGGGCATGAGGCCCTAAAAACGTAGGGACAATGCTCATGCCAGGAAAGCGCTGTTGAAGTCGCTGTATGACACGCAACTGTTTTAACTCATTTTCTTTGTCCTGACCATAACCCGACTTTAACTCCAGTGTCGTCACACCCTGCCTGAAAAAGGCCTGCACCTGCGGGACATTGGCCGCATAGATCTCATCTTCGGTCGCCTGACGGGTAGCTTTAATGCTTGAGATAATCCCGCCCCCATCAGCAGCAATCTCTGTATAAGATTTAACCGGACGTAAGGCAAACTCTAAAGAGCGATCAACCGGCGGCAATAAGTGACTATGACACTCAACCAATCCCGGGGTGAGCAACTTCCCTTCTGCATCGATCACTTTAACGCCATGCTCTGCAGAGAGATGATCCCCAATGTGATCAATCATACCCTGTTTAATACGTATATCACCTTTTCTTACTGCAACGCGGGAACAACTTGGATCAACCGTGACCATCTTTGCATTTTTTATAAGAGCATCACGATCCGAGCAAGACAAGGATCGTGAGTCTTGATAGGCGTTCGTATAATCTATATCTCCCCTATGCAAGTTATGTGAGTGGGTCGCTTCTGACTTTAAAGCAGCGATTATCGAGGAGCCCTGCTGTACATTGATTGACGAAGAAACCATAAGCCATTTCCTTCTGCATAGAATCGTATCATAATTTTTCAAATATATTGCGTAGCGCTCGTCATCATATGTTAGAATTTAAGGAATTACCAGCGCCTTTTTATTGATCAAAAAATAGTTCAATAAAATCTCGATAACCATTTAATGAATCGATTACCCCGCTCTTTAATTTATATCAAGGAGATCACCATGGAATCCGCCTTATGCTCGGCATCAAACCACTCTAAGAAGCCGGCATCCACAACTATGACCCCTATTATTGATCCAGCACTTTCTGCAGCACCAAACCGCATGGGCCAACCCATAACAGACCAGATTCTTACGTCGCGCACAGGACCCTATTTTTATAATCACGAAAGTATGAGGGCTAACCCAGCACTATTATCGCTTTTAACTATACCAAAACAACCCATAAAAAATGTAGTTTTAGACGGTCATTCTCTGAATGCCGATCAACTTCGCGCCATAGCAAACGGCGCCACCCTTGAACTGAGCCAAACATCAGTCGAAAAGATGGAAGCCACCGCAGCTATCGTTGCCGACGCTACAGAACGTGATGAGCCTGTTTACGGCATCAATACCGGTTTTGGCTTAAACTCAAATGTTAAAATTTCCGCAGACAACACCAACGAACTTCAGAAACGCATTCTGCGTTCACACGCCACAGCGGTGGGAGAGCTTCTGCCCGCTCATACTGTTCGCCGGATGATGGCCTTACGCGCAAACACCCTCGCCAAAGGGCACAGTGGAATTCGACCCAACGTCGTTCAAACATTGGTGGATCTTTTTAACACCGGTTGCACACCCAAAGTTAGAAACCAAGGCACGGTGGGCGCCTCTGGTGATTTGGTTCCCTTAGCGCATATTGGTTTAGCGCTCCTAGGTGAAGGTGAGATCTTAGACCCACACGTTGAGCGCTATGAAGATGCGGCCGTCGTTTTAGAGCGTTACAGCATTACCCCAGTGGCGTTAACCGCCAAAGAGGGGCTCTGCCTCATCAACGGCACTCAATTCATGGCAGCCGTCGCATCAGAAGCGTTAGAAAAATCGATCAACTGTTTTCAATCCGCTTTTCCAATCAGCGGGCTCTCTTTGATCGCAATGCTGGGACATACCACTGTCTTTGATCCTCGCGTATCTCAAGTTCGCCAGCACCCTGGGCAAGCACTCTCTGCCGATCTGATGCGCATTATTACTCCCATAGGCGGCTCCCGAGTCACCGATACAGACCCTCAAGACCCTTACTCCTTACGATGCATACCCCAGGTGTATGGCCCCATTGCAGAGAGCCTCGCATCTATTCTCAATACGTTTAAAATCGAATGGAATGCCAGCACAGACAACCCCCTCGTATTTTTAGGCGATGGAAATAATTTAATCTCCGCCGGTAATTTCCACGGTAATATTTTAGGGCTGAAATGCGATGAGTTAGCCATGCATCTCAGTCAATTATCAAGCATTGCCTACCCCAGAATTTCAAACCTTTTAGATCCTAACAAAAGCAGAGGTTTAAGTGCATTTTTAGCAGCCAATCCAGGCTTGGATTCTGGCTTAATGACCTTTGAAAATGTGGCTGCGGCACTGCTCTCTGAGATTAAAGCACAAAGCAATCCAGCCTCCGTCGACTCGATTCCCACCTGCGCCCAAAAAGAAGATCATGTGGCAATGGGCGGTTATGCAGCAAGAAAAGCCGTCGATGTGGCCACCAATACCGAAAAAATGCTCGCTGTAGAGCTGCTGATTGCCACACACGCCATTCATCAACGTCGACAGCAAGACCCTAAATTTAAGATCCCCCCTATACTGGAGCGCCTTTACACCAAAACGGCCGCCTTATCCCCTGTTTCAACAGAAGATAGATACATGGAACGTGATTTCCATGAGATCCTAAAATTAATTCAATCCGGTTCTATTTGGCGCATGATGCCCGACCTAGGACTCTCAAACGAAGGCATAACAATAACACCATCACCTACCGTGGAGGGTGAAAAAAAAAAGCCGACACCTATCAACCGATCCTACCTTATCGCGGTCCCTCTTGATCAATACGGAAGGCTGTCAGCCGTTAAACCGAGAGATGATGAACTGAGATTTGGGGAATTAGTAGATAACTTTCCAAGTATTCATGACTCATTATCTGATCAACAGGGTCTGATAACGTACCTAAATAAGCTTAAGAAAAGAGGGCATTCAATCTGTTTCACACTGGATGCCTCTCAGGATGATTTCGGCGCACGCGCCAATTTTGGACGTGGCAACCTTCGTCACACAATGGGGTCTGCTTGGGATGAGTTTCTATCACGCTTTGCCAATGTTCCCGTTAATCCGCATAACGAAGCCTTCCTAAAGCGTGTGATTCTATTAGGCAGTTTAGATCTATCCGATTTACATGAGTCATCTTATCAACTTCACGCTTCAAACCCCAATGAGCAAAAGCAACTTACTAACCATGTCAGCGTGATAAATGATCGTGCACAGACAATTGTGCGCACCCTCTTCGAGCATCACCCAAGCAGCCAACTGGCCTACTTTAATGGCGACCATAATAATATGACGTCCATCATCTCTGGCTTTTATCAAGCGACCCATCAACAGCCAATTCTTATCTACCTTGACCTGCATGCTGATTGCAGGCCAAATCGGCCGGGACCACACAGTGGTAATTGGCATACTCAGCTTCAAGAGCAAGCGCTGATAAAAAAATCTTATCTTGTAGGCATGAACCCAATGTCTAATTCAGATAAGACCGTAGAAAACTTAGAGCAGTACAACGTATCTTATACTGAATACTCTTGGTACTCTATTATTAACAATGGATACACCCTCAAAGATTGCGCCCACGATATTGTTCATAAAGTAAATAAAGACCACCCTAATTCACCTGTAATTCTATCCATTTGCGGTGATTCTATCTCTCTTCTTCCCGCCAGCGCAGGAAACAGTGTGATCGGGTACAATGCCTTCCAAGTATACCAGTTTATTTCAACGCTCTCCAAACTCAATGTCCGCGCATTAAATATTGCAGAGTTGAAACCGTCACTCTCAAACATAGGGCCAGGCATTAGCGGAGAATTCCTCACTCAAGCATTTTTTAGCTTTGCCACAGATTAACTCAGAACACACTATAATAAAACCGCCACTTATAACCAACCAAAAGAAGCAATAAAATATTGAATAAACAAAGGCTTCATTATAAAAAAACAATATAGCCATATCGAAAAAATACCCACTTGCTTTACAAAGGTTAATTAATAATTAATTTCAATATTATCCAATCTTTTTCTCACGCCTATATACCTTGTTGATAAAAAAAGACTTAAAAAAATACGCACCCCAAAAAACCATTGAACCAGTTCACACTTATCTGATACGCCTTTTGTAACAGGACTTATTGTGACACGGTTGTCATTTTAATTTTATTTTTATGTCTAATTTTAAAAATAGAACCTAGCTGTAACAGGACATAAAAAATGATATACAAGACATTTAAAAAATTTAAACCATCACCCGTTTGCACATTACTGTCCGTCTTAGCCTTATCTGCGTGCGGCGGTGCTAGCGAAGATCCTGAGCTGGTCACCTCTAATTCTACCACCAACACTCAAAGCGAATCGTCAAACAATGATTCCACCAGTGCCGGGGCAGGCATTAACGAAGCCGAGGGCGCTGTCGGTTCTGAAAGCTCTAGCTCCGTTGAGAACTCTAGCTCGCAGAGCAGTGGACCAAGCAGTACTGAATCAGAATCCAACCAGGCTTCCAATTCAGAAAACACGTCATCTAATACAGAGAACGATATCGCTGAAACATCAGAGGAAACAACAGATTATTCAGAAAATGTAGAAAGCAATGATGTCATTGCTCCCTTGATCACCTACTCTCCCTCCAGCCTTGTGATCACTGAAGGCATGTCAACCTCTTTAGGCGTTACGGCTGAAGGAACCGATTTAAATTATCAGTGGTACTTTAACGGTGAAGCTATATTTGGTGCGACAGAATCTCAGCTCTCACTAGACAATATCACCAATGAAGCAGCAGGCACCTACTTCTGCGTTGTTAGCAATACCGCAGGCAGCGACACCAGCAGTTCGGCCATTATTTCTGTAGCCGATGCCATTATTTTAAAAAGCGTTACCGTCTCCTGGATGCCCCCAACCGAGCGTGAAGACGGAAGCACCCTGCAAAACGATGAGATTGATCTATATCGAATATATTACGGCCTAGCCTCAGAATCAGGGTATTCCGGTACACTCGATATCAGCGGCACTTTAAGCGACATTGTCGTTGAAGAGCTTGAAACAGGGGAATATAAGTTTGCTATATCAACCATCGATGTTTCAGGGTTAGAAAGTGCGCTCTCAGAAGAGCACCTAATAGCCATCCGATAGCACACTCAAAAATACAGTGGGTAACAATAGAGCCCCAAAGGGAAATAAGAACAAATCATTTAAACATCATTCAATAGGTTGGGCTTCGAGTTATTCAAAAGACATTGTTACTTTAAATTTTGTAATTTTTTAACAGTATTTGTGACCAGCATCAACTACCCACCTCCGGTCTTCGCCTATATTTACACCCAGAAACTCAACTCTTACATCACTTCAAGAGTTAAGCCGCATATTTTTATACGCTTTTCTTCTATTGACCAGAGGATTGATAGCCATTTAACATTAATACTTTTGGCTTACATACTAGACACTATGCTTACAAATAAGATCCACACTGTCGTTAAAATGCCTGTCGCCACACTCTGCATCACATTTTCATTAATAGGATGCAACGGTGGTTCAAACAGCCATTCGGAAGCATCATCACAGAGTCAAACCATCGACAACCAGCAGACAGACACAAGCACGACCCTTACCTCATCAACACAACCAATATCCGATAACCTGACTACGGCGAATCTAGCCATGGCTGACAGTCGCCAATTCGTTGCATTCGAAGCCGTAAACATTACACAATCACCCTCGAGCCAAATGTCCACACAAGGCGATGCCGTCACCTTAAAAATCGCAGCAACAGGCACACCGCCACTGACCTATACCTGGTATAAAGATGGTGAACAGATTCTGCAAGGCATCGATCTAGACACATTTCACTTTGATCCAATCAGCGAAGCATCAGCCGGTCAATACTATGCGGTGGTCAGCAATGACTACTCTTCTGATACGACCACACTTGCCCATCTGACGGTCTTCACCCCAGCCATGGCAAGCACCGCGCGCCTCAGCTGGCGACGACCAGAGCAACGTGCAGATGGGTCTCCATTGAGCGCCAGCGACATATCAGGATATAAAGTTTACTATTCAGCCAGCGAAAACGAACAACGATTTGAAGAGCATCACTTCTTAGAAGGGGGCGACACGACCGCAATTGATATTGACAACCTTTCGGAAACCTGGCACTACTTTAGAATCAGCACCATTGACACCCATGGCCTGGAGAGCCTCCCTTCATCGATCGTAGCCCTTGAAATTAAAGAGTGACGGAGCCGCTCTAATTGCTTATATTACCCACACTCAGCCGTGCAGCCATCTATATAAGCTTCCATTAGAGACCCATTAGGACAACCACACTCATGAACTCACTGGATCATTTCGATTGTTGCATCATTGGTGCAGGCGTCATCGGTTTAGCCGCAGCATATGAAGCAACCAAATTAAACAAATCCGTTATTATTCTTGAAAAAAACGAACTCTATGGTACAGAAACCAGCAGCCGTAACAGCGAGGTCATCCATGCGGGCATTTACTACCCTACTCACTCATTAAAAGCGCAGCTGTGTGTCTCAGGAAAAGAGAAACTGTATGATTTTTGTCAGAACTATGGCGTTAGCCATCGCCGCATTGAGAAGCTGATCGTCGCCTCGTCTGCCGATCAAGCCGATGCACTTGACGCCTTAAAACGAAAAGCAGAGGCTAATGGTGTCGCTGATTTAGAGTGGATTGATCAAAACAGACTCAACGCGCTAGAGCCCCATGTCAAGGGCAATCTAGCCCTGCGCTCACCATCAACAGGCATCATTGATAGCCATGAATATATGACTACCCTGTTGGGTTTGGCCGAGCAAAATGGAGCGATACTTAGCTTACACACTGAGTTTTTAGAGGCCCAACAGACAAGCCGTGGCTTCGATGTCTCAGTTAACAGCCTCGGGGAACGCTTTCATTTCAAAACAGACATCCTCATTAACAGTGCCGGTCTTGGCGCGCAGTCCGTTGCTCAGCGTATTGAAGGTATCCAACCACATCAGATTCCAAAACTCTACTACTGCAAAGGACACTACTTTAACTACGCCGGAAAAGCCCCATTTAATCGGCTGATCTACCCTATGCCAGAGGCCAATACAACCGGTTTAGGCGTTCATGCCACCATTGATATGGGGGGGCAAGTTAAGTTTGGCCCCGATACTCTATATATTGACGAGATCGACTACAGCATAGACAACAGAAACAACTCAAAAGGGCATGCTTTCTATCCAGCCATACAGCGCTACTTTCCAAGTGTCGACCCTGCTCGCTTGACGCCCGCCTATTCGGGTATTCGCCCAAAGATACAGGCCCCTGGAGCGCCCGCACAAGACTTTATCATCGACAGCAGTCTCTCTGGCGTGATCAATCTATACGGTATCGAATCGCCTGGATTGACCGCCTCCCTAGCCATTGCCGAGCAAATCGGATCACTTTTATGAGCGAGTATGAGAAGCTATGAAAGGCGAGGCGCACCATCTAAACATCTTAAAAAATCGCGCCTATGGGCATGACCACTCTTTTACCGTAAAATACGCTTCTGAATAACGGGTGGCCCCAGAAAGCTTAGCAACATATTCATCATCATACCCATTGACGTATTGCCAGACAATACGTCCAGAGCGGTCAAACTCAAACGCTCGCCCACCATAATACTCCACAATCAGAACATTCCCATTGGATAAAACTTGGTGCTTACCCTGAGTGTTGGTAAAAAAGTGGCTATCTTGCTCACGACCAAACAGGGTCTTAATGCTCTTCAAAGGTGCATGGGGCGTAAGCGAGAGCAGCTGACTGCCACCCAATATCTCACCTGAATGCGTATCATCGCTGTTGTTATTAAATACCGTAATGGTGCCATCAGCATGAAAATCTGGGTCATGCTGTCTCAACCAGGGGCCAACTTGATACCATTTAACACGCTGAGACTCTGGGTCCAAAACAACAAGCATATTAAGGTGTCGCATCGAAAGCAGCAAGTCCCCCGAAGCAAAATGTGGAAACTGCTCGGCATGCTCGGTGCTCAACATCTCAATATCGTTAATATGCAGCGGGTCACGACTATCCAGTGTCACATCAAAATTCCCATTTCCCACCAACGCCGCATATAAACCATTTTTTATGAAAATGTCTGTGACAGAGATCTCAGAAATAACATTACCCTCTTCTGAAACATGCAAAATCGTATCATCTCTGAAAGGCAGCGTCACCAGTGGGTGCTGAAAACTTACACTTTCGGCTTGGTCTCGAGCATCGCCCACCGCTAAACCATCCACACGCACCTCACCCTCTTCCAATGCCACATAGTGCCTGGATGGGATCCAAAATGTGCCATCCTCAGAGCGATGAATGGAGTGGTGCGTCATACGCTGAAGCACCCACTCAGGTTGCCCACAGCGGTCCAATTTAACCGTACCCTTCCCATCCAAATTAAATACCAGTGATCCATCAGGGTAGAGGTACATACCATGCACAGCCGCATTCCAATCCGTCGCGGGTACATCTGACTTTGGAAAGATATGGTCAGAGTTGGGGAAGAGCGATAAGTAAGATATAAGCCACTCATTCACCGTTGCGCCATCGGCCTGTACCAGCCGCACTCCCGGCAACTCACGAAAAAAGCCAGAAAGCAGTGTATAACCAGGTTCAACCGCACCCTTATGATAAACCGTTACACCCGAACCGTTATAACGACGCTGAGCAATAAAGCCCTCAGGCTTATTGCTCAGCAGACGCTCTCGATCCGCCAAAACCATTTCTACATCATTTAACACCGATTTAAGAAACTTATAGGGAAATATTTTATAAGCGCCCACAGCTATACCATATACGAACACCAGCGCCATTATACTGCAGTAAAAAACCATCAACGGAAGTCTCACAACTCAAGCCCCTTTCCTGGATTACCCTCTTTTAGCAGTGCAGCATAAAACAAAAACCCCCGTGATCCCAGCGCTTTTATAAACATATAAACATCTAAACATTTAAAGCTTAAACTGCGCTCAAAGCGTACACATACTGACGTCGTTACACGCACACTTTTAGATTATCATAGGATAATTACCCGAAAAGAATAAAAATATTTTGACATACATCTTACCAAATGGTTTACTAGGCGACTCTGAAAAACTAACTAACAATGTGCTCTATCATATTTATCTAGATTGAATGATTAAATTATGCCATTAAGACATGGAGTCTGTTTATGAGAAAGAACACTCTAATACCAATCATCTATTTTATAGGTTTCTTATCCCTATCACCCAATATCGCCTTTGCCTATGTTGGACCCGGCGCCGGTCTATCCGCCATCGGTACCGTAATCGCACTCGCGGCTGGTTTAATAGCAGCTATCATCGGTTTTCTTTGGTACCCCTTGAAGCGTCTATTTTCCGGAAAAAACACCCAAGACGATCACACAGCTTCAGAAGAGAGTGAAAAGTGACAACCTGGATCAGCAGCGCAGTACTGGTCGTCCTTTTCTTCTTGCTGCTTAAACTATTTGGCGTCGTTAAAAGCAGTCTTCGTGTTTTAAAATCCGCTAAAACCGCTATGACGATCTTAACCGACCAGAGCTTAAACGATATGGCAAAAGAGCGCGCCATGCAGTCAACATCCATTCAGCTATTTAGTCGCTGGCGCGAAATAGATTGCTCAAATTCACGCCGCCTTCTTGTG
>JAYPBG010000084.1:9681-12303 GCA_038124075.1 Gammaproteobacteria bacterium | reverse complement strand
ATATATCACTCAGCATGTATGCAGGGCTGACCAATGGTGCTATTGAAGCGCTGGACCACTATGCGTCCGATGATCTGAAAGCACGTTATTTAGAGAAGCTGATCAGTGGTGCCTATACTGGCACTATGTGCTTAACTGAGGCGCATTGCGGCAGTGATTTAGGTTTAATGAAAACCAAGGCCATACCCGATGACAAGGGTGGCGGTTATAAAGTAAGCGGTTCGAAAATTTGGATAACGGGTGGTGAGCATGAGTTGAGTGAAAATATTATTCACCTGGTGCTTGCACGACTACCAGGTGCTCCAGCCGGGTCGAAGGGCATATCGCTTTTATTGGTGCCTAAGTTTTTGGAAGATGGCAGCAGAAACACGGTTTTTTGTACCGGTTTAGAGCATAAAATGGGCATTAATGGTTCTGCGACGTGTTTTATAAGTTTAGAGGAGGCGCAGGGTTGGCTGATTGGTGAGCCTCATCAAGGCTTAAAATACATGTTTGTTATGATGAATTCTGCGCGACTGATGGTAGGTATGCAGGGGCTAGGTTTAGCAGAAACGGCGTATCAAACCTCATTGCATTTTGCCAGAGAGCGGCGGCAGGGTAAATCCATGGGCTCAGGTCAGTTCGAGTCTGGTCCGGTAAGCATAGTTGAGCACCCAGATGTTAGGCGAATGATTCTTTTACAGAAAGTTTTTACGCAGGGTGCGAGAGCCTTTGCTTACTGGGTAGGTATGCATCATGATTTAGGTCAAAAAGCCGACGACTTAGAGGTACGAAAACGTTCTACCAGATTGGTCGAGTTGATGACGCCGGTCGTGAAGTCATTTTTAACTGACCAGGGTTTCATAAGTTGTGATCAGGCGGTACAGCTTATGGGTGGCGCGGGTTACACCAAAGATTGGGGTGTTGAGCAACTGCTTAGAGACTGCCGCATTGCGAGAATATATGAGGGGACCAACGGCATACAAGCACTCGATCTTATCGGAAGAAAGTTACCCTCCAATAATGGTAAAGCTATGTTCGAATTCATCGAGGAGGTGAAGCAAATTGCAGTTGAAATCGAAGATCCTTCTCGAAAAGAGTCGCTATTTGAAGACGGGAGTTCACAGCAGGAGGCGTTTGCGTTGTTGACGCGAGAGGGGCTCCAAGACAAGCTGCAAGCCGCTTCCGCTGCCACCCCATTTTTAAGACTGTTCGGTCTAGTCATTTTAGCCTATATGTGGGAAAAGCTTGCTCATGCAGCTAAGAGAGAGGTTGAGAGCGGTAAAACAGGCACTCTATTAACTTCGAAGGTCAAATGTCGAGATTTCTATTTTTCACAGGTGTTACCGGAAGTGAAGGTTTTGTTGTGTACCATCAAGCAGGGTAAGAATCCGCTTATGCAGTTTGAGGCAAGTGAGTTATAGTTAATTTCGAAAAAAGAGAGGGTATTGCCATGAGATTTGATTCACTACAGAACCATGCTCAAGTTGAGAATCGGCCTAATATAGGTATCAGTGCGTGTTTACTCGGAGAGCCTGTACGGTACAATGCAGGCCACTGTCATTCGAAGTTCTGCACTCAGGTCTTGTCAGAATGGGTTCGCTTTACGCCCTTCTGTCCTGAGGTTGCGGCGGGATTTGGTACCCCTAGGCCAACGATGCGACTCTCTGGACATCCCCAAAAACCGATGTTAACCTTCAGTGATAACGGCACTAAAGATTTAACCCATCGACTTGTCGGCGCTTCTAAGCCCTTTCTTGATCATGTAGAAAATCTTGACGGCTATATTTTGATGAAGAATTCACCTAGTTGTGGAATGGAGCGCATTAAGATATACCAGCCGTCTGGTCACCCTCATCAAACACGAGGCCAAGGTGTTTTTACGGCTGAATTAAAAAAAAGATGCCCTTACTTGCCTCTGGAGGAGGAGGGAAGGTTGAATGATCCTAAATTAAGAGAGAATTTTATGATGCGCGTTTATGCTCTCTATGAGTTTAAAAAGTCAGTGTTGTCTAATACTAATAATGTGAGCGCATTAATAAACTTTCATTCTCAATATAAATATCTAATCATGGCGCACAACCCTCAGCTTCAAAAAAGGTTGGGGCAACTTTTAGCAAGTCAAATCGATTATGAATTAGATGACTTGAAAGGTCGTTATCTTTCACAGTTTATGAGTGGTATGTCTGAGCCGTCAACAAAGAATAAGCACAGTAATGTGCTGCTTCATATTTTGGGCTACTTGAAAAAAATTACATCATCACAATATCGTAGGAATATTGAACAAGTAATAGAGAATTACCGAATTGATAAGGTACCGCTCATTGTTCCAATCATGCTGATCAAGCATCATATTGATGCTTCTCCGCTTAAGTATATAAATATAGAGCGTTACCTGAGACCTTACCCAGACAGTTTGGGTTTGAGAAACTTGTTATAATATTTTGAGGATTGATAATATGTCTAAGGCGTTGATTGTACTAGCGCACGGCAGTAGAAACAGTGCAGCTGTTAAAGAGATGGAAGGTCTATCGCGTTCACTCAAAAAGAGTCAAAAGCTTGATTACGATCACATAGCAACCGCTTTCTTAGAGCTGGCTGAACCGTCAATGAATACGGTAGTTGAGCATCTTGTTGCTCAGG
>JAYPBG010000084.1:8787-9671 GCA_038124075.1 Gammaproteobacteria bacterium | reverse complement strand
TTTCATCGGGACATCACGTGTCACGAGATATCCCGCTTTTGATAGCTGAGCTGATGGAGCGCCATGCTCACTGTGAGTTTGATCTCATCTCTTATTTCGGTTCCAATGATAATACAGTAGAGTGGGTGGCCAATCATGTCAAAGATCATGTTGTCTAATTGAGAGCGCTATAGAAAGTGGCTGAACCGTGATGAAGATGAATAACGTGATGCAAGAATTCAATAAAAATGGATTCTTAGTGCTTCGAAAGATAATCCCTTCCGCGCGGATTGAGGAGATGCATCGTGCTGCATTAGATCAAAGTAACAATCCGGTGGAACCTTATGAGCTAGAGTCATCGCTCGGCTATCCCGGTGCGCCCTTGCCAAATAGTCCCGAGGGCAAAATAACCATTAGAAGGTTGAGAAATGCCTATCTTCGGCATGACCTGTGGAGGAGGTGGGCACATGATCGAACCCTTCTCCATTATATATGCTCCGTTTTAGGGAGTAGAGATGTTTCACTTACGCAAGCACATCATAACTGCTTAATGACCAAGGCGCCTAAGATGAGCAGTTTTACCGGGTGGCATCAAGATATCCGCTATTGGTCATTTGAGAGTCCGATACTGGTTACGGCATGGCTATCCTTAACGGATGAGCACCAAAAGAATGGATGCCTTCAAGTTATTCCAGGGAGTCACTGCAAGCTGTTACGAAAACATCAATTTGATGAGCAACAGTTTTTCCGAAATGATTTAACTGAGAACCAAGCGATGATTCATAATGCTAAACTCATAGAATCCAGTCCTGGGGATCTTATCCTTTTTGATTCTAGACTTCTTCATAGTGCCCATAAAAATTTGACCAATGAGATCAAGCTGTCGTTGGTGTTTACTTATAAAC
>JAYPBG010000084.1:0-8777 GCA_038124075.1 Gammaproteobacteria bacterium | reverse complement strand
CGATCGAAGGTACCCGCTCATCTTCTATGGATGAGATAAACATGAATAACGAGATCACTTTACCCTAAACCCTAAACCAGGAGAGATCATCATGAATCTTATTATCGTTGCACTCACACTTTCACTGTTCTCGTCAGTCAGTATGGCATCAGAAAAGCCGGCTAAAACTGCGCAATGTGCAGCTTGTCATGGTGCAAAGGGCGCAGCGCCTATTATGGATGCCTATCCCAAGCTAAATGGCCAAAATAAAGCTTATCTCATATCCGCTCTTAAGGATTATCGAGAAGGTAAAAGGAATGGGTTGTTAAGTGCAGTAATGACAGCACAGTCAGCTTCTTTGTCAGACGAAGAAGTTGAGGCACTGGCGACCTATTATTCATCACAGTAATCATATTTATCTAAATTGTACGGGAGATTACTATGTTTGGTTTGTTCAAAAAAGATCCTGTTAAGAAGCTCCAGAAGCAATATCACGATAAACTCGAGGAGGCGATGCATGCCCAAAGAAATGGTGATATTCGAAGCTATTCAGCGCTTTCCACAGAGGCTGATAAACTTTTAAAAGCTATTGAGAATATCAAATCGACCGCTCATTTTGGAGAGTAGGTTTGTGAAGTTTATTCAGAAGTTTATTCAAGAAGTTTATTCAGGACATCCATAAAAAATTTATTCAGGACATCCATAAAATGGGAAGGTAAGGTATTGGCGACAAGTTGTTTACGTGCTCGGGTCATGTTACTGCTCTGTCCATTTCTATGGTGGTGGGATGGTGTGGGATAGGTTTGAATAAGTCAAATTTTTTATGGGTGTCCTGATTCTATGCTAATAAGTTTAATAAATAATCAATTAACCCCCTGTTGACTCCACTCAACCTCACCGGTATGATCAAAGCTCCTAGGATAGGTGCCTGGCTTTCTGATTTGGAAAGCGAGGATAATCGGGAAGTATGGTAGATAGCAGTTTGCTGTGGATTCCATCGCTGCCCCCGCAACGGTAAAAGAGAGTGCTTTTCTTAATCAAGCTTGCTTGTCGAGCGGACAAGGATGATGAGTGATCTCTTTAAGCCCGGAGACCGGCCTGTCTTTTCATTCATGTAACCAGGTACGGTGGGTGCCTTAATGGAATACCAATGTCTTTAAATACCTCTCTTAACAGCGCCTCACGCTATTCAGATCAAGCCACTTCCTCATATTCTGAAGATCATCAAGATGCACGATCCAGTGCTTTTAAGCATTTGCTCCCTCAAGTATTGGGGGTCATGTTGTTTGGTGCTGCAATTCTCTACGGTGTTGGATTTGCCTCTGCGGATGTTGCGCATAACGCTGCGCATGATACACGTCACGTCTTCGCCTTTCCATGTCACTAGTGTGATTGAGTTATACGGGGTCATGTTCTGCTCTATTGTTGCTTAAACAGTTGCCTAATATTGGCGCTGCCTGCGTGTACCTTGAATCATCACCCTGGATGTATACGAGCTTAACGATCAATTGAGATGAGTGCGCTATGTTATTTCGTAGAATGATTACAGCCGCGTTGGCGGTCGGTTTTATTGCTGCATGTTTTTTAACCCTTTTGCAGACGGTGACTGTATCGCCGATTATTTTTGCTGCTGAAACGTTTGAGATTGCTGAGCCTGCAGTAAGGGTTTCTGCAGAGCCGGGACACACTGCACATGGACACAGCGACCATGGACACAGTGGTCATGGCCACAACGATCATGGGCATCACCATGATTCAGAAGCTTGGGCACCGGAGGATGGGGCAGAGCGTACCTTTTATACATTACTTTCAAATACACTGGCCGGTATCGGCTTTACAGCGTTAATGTTGGGGCTTATGGCTATTATACAGCTGCGGGGTAAAACGACGTTGACGCCGTTAAAGGGGCTGGCTTGGGGTATGGCCAGTTTCATGGTCTTTTTTGCGGCGCCTGGCGTTGGCCTACCACCAGAAATTCCAGGGATTGAGGCGGCGACAATAGAGAATCGCCAAGGTTGGTGGTTTCTTGCTGTGATAGGTACGGCGGTGGGACTCTATCTGCTGGTTTATGGTGCAAAAGCGTTAAAAGTGGTGGGGCTGTTTCTGTTGGTGCTGCCTCATCTGGTGGGCGCACCGCACCTGGGAGGGCCTGAATTTGCGCACCCAGACCCTGCTGCTGTCGCTCAGCTGGAGCAGTTGCATCATCAATTTATTATGGCCAGCAGCGTCTCAAACTTGCTGTTCTGGTTGGTGGTGGGTGTGATGAGTGCTTGGGTGCTGAATCGACATGTTTTAAAAGGTTTTGCTTCACTGGGTCGAGCAGAGGGGATGGCGTTAGGTGCAGATTGAACGGCCTGATTTCCCATTTGCTGCCATAGCGGGGCAGAGTGCTCTTAAAACAGCGGTGATCCTTGCCGCGATTAATCCCTCTGTGGGAGGGATCTTGATCAGTGGACCACGTGGTACTGCAAAAACGACATTGGCGCGCGGTTTGTCTGCGCTGCTCCCTGCTGAACAGCGTCATGCGTTTGTGAATCTTCCGCTCGGTGCCAGTGAGGAGATGCTGGTGGGCACACTCGATCTGCAGCAGGTGCTTAATGATCGACAGGTTGCTTATCAGCCAGGCTTGTTGGCAAAGGCGGATGGTGGGGTGCTCTATGTTGATGAGGTTAATCTCCTGCCCGATACGCTGGTCGATCTTCTGCTCGATGTGGCGGCAAGCGGTGTGAATCATATTGAGCGTGACGGTATCAGCCACAGCCATTCCGCTGTATTTCTGTTGATCGGTACCATGAATCCTGATGAAGGTGAGTTGCGGCCTCAGTTAAAAGATCGGTTTGGTTTAGTCGTTGAGCTGGAGGAGCACTACAGCGTTGAAGAGCGCGTAGAGATTGTACGGCGTCGAGAAGCTTATGATGCAGACCCGGTAGGATTTTGCCAAACGTATCAAGAGGCGCAGACTCTGCTTCAGTCAAAGATTCAGGCTGCGCGTGTGCGCTTGTCACAGGTTCACTGTCCGGATACCCTGCGCGCTGAGATTGCCGAACGTTGTTTTAGAGCCTCTGTCGAAGGTGTGCGAGCCGATTTGGTTTGGTATAGAGCGGCATTGGCCCATGCGGCTTGGTGTAAGCGTACAGAGGTCTCGATTAAAGACATCGATGCCGTTGAGGCGTTGGTCTTAACAGGGCGTACTCATGAGTTGCCCCCTCCTTCGCCGCCTTCAGCCCCGGACTCATCACGCACGGCCTCTAATGAGAAGTCACAAACTAAAGGAGCGTCTCATGGTGGGTTCTCTCGTCCTCCTGCTTCTAAAAAAACTTCAAAAGATAGAGAGCCCGCGGCGGGCTCGTCGAATGATGCGCAAGGTTCAGAGGATTTAGAGACCGATTGGGGCGGCATGTCCGGGCAGGCGCATGCTCAGGCCATTGCAGTAAGCAACCCTCATCTGTTATTGAACTACCTTAGGCAGCAGAAGAGCAGCTTACTTCAACAGCGGTCTCAGCAGGAGGGCGTGCCCATCGATAGGGTGTTGGGTAGAGCTGGGAAAAGTGCTGGAAAACGGCTTAGGCAGAGTCGCAAACCGGCGTGGTTCTCCACCTTGATTGCCAATTCGGGGGTGTGGCCACCGGAGCGGCTGCGTTTTCAAAAGCATCGCAGCGGCGGTTCAGTGCTCAATGATATTTTAACGGATTCCTCTGCTTCGACATTGGGTGATCCGCTGTTAGGTCGTGCGAAAGCGCTGGTGCTGCAGATCGCTGAGCGGATCTACCTTAAGCGCGAGCAGTTGACCATTTTAGCGTTTGGTCATGGCGCCGTTGTTCAGGTGCTGTCTCAGAGGCGAGCACCTAAGCAGTTGACAGAGGTTATTGAAGCGATTAAAGCGGGTGGGGGGACACCTCTCAGAGAGGCGCTGCGCCAAGTTGAGCAGCAGCAGAGAGTCCATCGACAACGAGCGCCAGAGGATCGCTTTCGTACCTGGTTATTGACCGATGGTCGAACGCGACAGCGTGTCGATGATATTGAGCTTCAAGGGGAGTGCCATGTGATTGACCTGGAGCATGCCAGCGTGAAGCGGGGGCGTGCGTCCGAGATCGCCCAGGCTTTAGGCGGCGGCTATCTGTTGGCGAGCGGATGTTGACGCAGCTGTTAAAACCTGACTGTTAAAACGAAACAGAGAGCAAAACGAAACCGAGAGATGACGAAGAGCAGCATGACTATGGCGAAGAGCACAGCGGAAGCACTAGGGCAAAAGCAAGAGAAACAGCAGCAAGAGAAGCATCAGAAAAAGATGGCGACTAAAAAAGCGATCATCGATGCAAAGATCGCAAAAGCGACCGAAGAGCGTGGTGTTTTAATTTTGCTAAAAGGCAATGGTAAAGGGAAAAGCAGTTCAGCTTTTGGTACGATGGCGCGCTCTGTCGGTCATGGAAAACGTTGTGCTGTGATCCAGTTTATTAAAGGGCGCAACGAAACGGGTGAATATAAACTCTTTCGTGATCACCCTCTCATTGATTGGCATATTATGGGGCACGGCTTTACCTGGGAGACGCAGGATCGAGATCGAGACATTAAAGCGGCCGAACAAGCGTGGTCCATCGCTGAAACACTGCTGCAAGACGATGCCTACGATATGTTGATCTTTGATGAGCTCGGCTACATGTTTAAATATGGCTACCTGGACGCTGAGCCTATTGCAGAGGCGCTGAAGCAGCGCCCTAAAAAACAGAATGTGATTGTGACCGGTCGCACCATTGCGCTGCCGCTGCAAGAGATCGCCGACACCATCAGTGTGGTGAATGATGAGCGGCATGCGTTTCGTTTGGGGGTTAAAGCGCAGCCTGGAGTGGAGTTTTAATGACGGTTGCGCACTGTAAGGCCCTCTTTTTAGCCGCACCGGCGTCGGGTCAAGGTAAATCAACGGTGACAGCCGCGCTTGCCCGCTATTATCGTGATCAGGGTATGAAGGTACGCCTCTTTAAAACCGGCCCCGACTATCTCGATCCGCAAATATTAAAACAGGCCTCCGGTCAGCCGGTTGAGCCGCTTGACCTCTGGATGGCTGGTGAAGCTTACTGTCAGCAGGCGCTGTATGAAGCAGCGTGCTCTGCCGATCTTATTTTAATCGAAGGGGCAATGGGGCTCTTTGATGGTGAGCCTTCAAGTGCAGATTTAGCGGCGCGTTTTAATATTCCCATGGTCATTGTAATGGATGTAAAAGGGATGGCTCAAACAGCCGCTGCAGTGGCGCAAGGGCTGGCGCGCTTTCGATCGGATATTGATGTGGTTGGCTTGATTGCCAATAAGTGTGGCTCACAACGCCATGCCGATCTGATTCGGGAGGCACTGCCGGATGATCTGCCGCTCATTGCAACGTTAAAGCGTGATGAGGCCATTGCACTGCCGGAGCGCCATCTTGGGCTGGTGCAAGCGCATGAAGTGACAAACACGTTGGAGCAGAAATTCACTCAGGGTGTTGCCGCTTTGATTGAAGGTGGGCTGGGTAAGCACCCGATGATGAAGGATCTGCAAGCGGTGGTGTTTCACGCTGCCGAGCGTTTGAAACGTTTAAAAGGCTCGCAAGGCGTGAAAGCGGTGAAAGCGGTGAAAGGCCTGAAAGGGCGCCGCATCGGTGTTGCAAACGATGCGGCCTTCAGTTTTATCTATGATGCTAATATCCGTTTTCTGACGGAGCAAGGTGCAGAGGTTCTCTTTTTTTCCCCGCTGTCCGATAGGGCGCTGCCGCAGGTCGATGCACTCTGGTTTCCAGGGGGCTATCCAGAGCTGCATGCCGCAGCGTTGGCGCAGAACATTGAGATGCAGCAAGCGGTCCGAGCGTTCTACCGTTCAGGGCAGCCGATGTTGGCCGAGTGCGGTGGGTTTCTTTACTGTTTGGAGCGCTTAACCGATATGGAGCAGCGCTGTTACCCTATGTTGGGCCTGTTATCGGGGCAGGGGACTATGCGCGGTAAACGGGGCTGTCAAGGGATGCAGACAGCGCCGCTGCCCGAAGGGGATCTGCGTGGTCATGCGCATCACCGCTCACGCAGTGCGGGTACGCCAGAGCCGATTGCTTGGGGGCGGCGTCAACGTCACGCTGCGCCGGGCGAGGCGATCTATCGTCAGCGCGGCTTAACCGCCACCTATCTGCACCTCTTTTTCCCATCGAACCCCAGCGCTGCAATTGCACTGTTTTCACAAAAAGCCGATGTCGTTGAGCGTCGTAAGAGCGCCCAGGTGAGAGAGGTTCGGGTGAGAGATACTTATGTGGGTGGAGAGTGATGAGCAGGCGCGTCCGCTGCGCAGTGGTTTGACCACGGGTACCTGTGCCACGGCATGCTGTGTTGCTGCGATGGAGGCACTGTTTAAAAACAGTCAGCCTGAGCAGGTGAGTGTAAAGTTGCCGCGGGGTAAAACGGTTCAGCTCACTATTTGTGACTATCAATATGATAACCAATACGATAACCAATATGATCAATATGATGATCGTAACAGCATCCGCAAGCAGGTAAAGACGGCGACCATAAAAGATGCTGGAGATGACCCGGATATTACCCATGGCGCAAAAGTATTTGTTGAGCTGACTTTAACACAAACAGAAGGCATTCACTTTAAAGCGGCAGAAGGGGTGGGCACGGTAACGAAGGAGGGGCTCCTGCTGGCGGTGGGTGAGCCTGCAATCAACCCCGTTCCAAGGCAGATGATGCGTGATCACATTACTCAATGCGCACTGGAACAAGGTTACCAGGGTGGGGTTGAAGTGGCGGTTGGGGTTGAGCAGGGTGCAGCACTGGCAAAAAAAACCATGAACCCTCGGCTCGGTATTTTAGGCGGTTTATCGATATTGGGGACCACGGGGATTGTACGACCCTTTTCATGTGCCGCGTATATTGCTTCTATTCACCAGAGCATCGATGTGGCCCGTGCCAATGGCATTCATCATATGGCTGCGGTGACCGGCAGCAGCAGTGAAGCGGCGATACGTGATCACTATGGGTTTGAGGCGATCGCCATTATTGAGATGGGTGATTTTGTTGGGGCTGTATTGAAGTACCTTAAGAGGGTCCCTATAGGGCGGGTGACGCTGTGCGGTGGTTTTGGAAAGATCAGTAAATTAGCCAAGGGTCATTTGGATCTGCACAGCCGTGCATCATCGATTGACGTGCACCATCTGGCTCAGGTGGCGAAAGCGCTGGGGGGGGATGACGCGCTGCTTCAAGCGATCGTCTCTGCGAATACGACCGCTGAAGTGATCACTCTGTGTCAGCAGGCTGGAATAGCGATGGGTGATGCCATCTGTCGGTTGGCTCTGCAGCGGGCCCAAAACGTGGTGCCGAAAACGATCATGTTGGACGTGTATGCGATCGATCGCCAAGGACGTTTTGTGGGTTCGGCGATCGGTGGCTCGGCGATAGAGTCGGGTGGAGCATAAGCGCATGAAAAAACTGTTGCTGCTCGGAGGGACGGCGGATGGCCGTAGATTGGCAACAGCGCTGCATCATCAAGGTGTGGCGGTGATTTACAGTGTGGCAGGTTTGGTCCGTCTGCCCAAGGTGGCGTGTGAGACCCTTGTGGGGGGCTTTAAACCCTTTGGTGGTCTGGCAAACTATCTCAGAGAGCAGAAGATTGATGCGGTTTTGGATGTGACACACCCCTATGCGGAGAAGATGAGCGCCACGGCGGTGGCGGCCGCTGCAGCGTGCGCGATTCCATGTTGGCGCTTTCACCGTCCACCCTGGGTGCCCGAGCAGGGTGACCAATGGATTGAATACAGTGATTGGGATGCGTTGCTGCCTCACCTGCAAGATAAAAGGGCGCTGTTTCTCTCCGTGGGTCAGTTGACTCAGAGTGAAATCGATCGTTTGGGTATGGCTGTGCCACAGAAGCAGCGGCAACTGATGCGAACGGCGGTAGAACCGAAAGCGGTTTTATTGCCAAGTATGACCTGGATCAAAGCGATTGGCCCTTTCCATGAAGAGGCCGAACGAGCACTGATTGCCAGGTATAACATTGATGCCATTGTCAGTAAAAACAGTGGCGGTGATTCGACGGTCGCAAAATTAAAGGCAGCACGCGCCTTGGGTATTTCTGTCTATATGCAGCGGCGCCCTGAACTGCCCGAGCCAACAGCGCTGTTGCATGGGTACGATGAGTGCCTTGAAACCGTGTTGCGCTCTTTTTAGGGAAAAGGGTAAAGCGTTTAAAATTGAGTGTTAATAACAGAAGGGTTAACAATGACTAAAATCAGTGTACAACAGAGTGCAGTCGATCATGCGCCGGATAACGAGAAGCCGGCCCTATTAATTGTGGGGCATGGCTCACGAGACGTTGAAGCGGTGGATGAGTTTTATCAGCTGGCTGATCACTTTCGTCAGCGTTTCAGCGATCGTTTAATTGAGACCGGCTTTTTAGAGTTTGCTCGGCCCATTATTGCTGAAGCGGTAGAGAAATTGGTAAAGCAGGGGGCTACGCACATACATGCGGTGCCTGGTATGCTCATGGCGGGAGGGCACGCTAAAAATGATATTCCCAGTGAGCTCAATGCACTGCAAAAAGAGTATAATGTTAAGATTGAGTACGGTGCTGCGTTAGGCATCAGCCCAGAGATGTTGCAGGCTGCGCGAGGCCGCATTGAAGAGGCTGAAGCGATGTTAAAAGAGCGCATCGCAGAAAAGAGACGCGCTGAGTATGATCGCAGTAACACATTGTTGGTGGTGGTAGGGCGCGGTGCGTCCGATGCCGATGCAAACTCAAACATCTGTAAAATTACCCGCTTTCTTGAAGAGGGTATGGGCTTTGGC
>JAYPBG010000083.1:0-12343 GCA_038124075.1 Gammaproteobacteria bacterium | reverse complement strand
CTGGTTGCGTGTACGCCTGGCTTTGATGCCTTGGCGTATCCACGCCTCCTCTTCGGCCAGCTTCTTATCGAACAGTGCTTGATGGCGCGCCTCCTCTTCCAGGCGTGCTTCTCGTTGCTCAGTATAACGGCTGAAACCCGTTGCGTAGGTGTGTAGATGCCCTCTGTCCAACTCAATGATGCGGTCGGTTGTTGCGCCTAAAAAGCGGCGATCATGGCTGATGATCATGGTGGTGCCGTTGAAGTTGCGTAAAAACGCCTCTAAAAAGTCGATTGACTCAATATCGAGGTGGTTGGTGGGCTCGTCCAGCAGCAGAAGGTTTGGGTCATTGATTTGTGCTTGCGCCAGCAGCACCCGCCGCTTCATTCCGCCCGATAAGTCGGAGAATAGTTGTTCACCGTCAAGTCCGCAGCGAGAGAGTTGAGTCTCAATGCGCTGCTCCAGCATCCAGCCATTCACATGTTCAATCTCCTCCTGCAGCTGCATATAGCGTGTTAAGAGGGCGGCATTTTCGGGGGCTGCTTCAAGCTCTGTGTTGAGGTGGTGCAGGGCTTGCAACTTCTCGCCAACAGCGCCGCCACCTTCTGCAACGATGTCAAACACCGTCAGCGCAGCCTCTTTTGAGTCTGGGACTTCTTGTTGCAGATAGGCGACACGGCAGTCGTTTTGTAGAATACGTTCACCACTGTCGGCCGTGACCAACCCGGCGATCAGTTTCATGAGTGTGGATTTGCCAGCACCATTGCGCCCCATGATGCCAATGCATTGGCCTTGCTCGATGATCAAGTCGATCTTGTCGAGCAGTAAGCGTTCACCAAATCCGAGGGTAATCTGTTTTAAAATCAGTTGTGTGGTCATAATGTGAGGTTTGCCTAAGGGGTTAAGCCGAGCTAAAACCAGCTGAGCGCGTTCATCTTCAATCGGTTCGTTATTGTAAGGCTTCTTGTGCCGTTGCGCAGCGCTTCTGCTTAATTAATTAAGGTTGTCGAGTGTGGCAAGTGTGGCAAGTGTGGTACTTGTATAGGTGTGTTGTGAGTGTCAGTCCCAGCCATTCGTTCGTTTCTTAACACTCATTCGAGGGATGAACAGGGTGAGAAGGCAGCCGAGGAGCACGGCAATGGTACCGTGAGTGATGCCTTCTACATATTGAGACTCTTTTAATCGACCGTTCTGCAGCTTCAGCGCTTCAATATTCACCTTAAGCAGTGTCAGCTCTTCATGAAGTTGGCGGTTGGTTTGATCTAAAGTGACCGCGTTGTCAGAAATTTGTTGGAGGCGATCATACTCAATTTGAGTGCTTTGCAGCTGTTTTTCCAGTGAGCCTGATGATGCTTTAAGCTGAGAGAGCTCAGCGTTGAGCTGTGCTACAGAGTGCTTTAGGCTCTGCAGTTGAGTATTTTTAATGGAGATCTCTTGTTTGGTCTGTATCAGGCGTTGTTGGGCGGAGGGCGTTGATGAGAGGTACTTGGTTTGAATCCAACCTGAGGTGCCGTTTTCAGTCTGTACCTGGGACCAGGTGTCATCTGCTGTTTCGGTCTGAATCAGCTGTAAGGGGGTACCGCTTTTGAGGAAGGCAAGAATTTTATATTGACTGCCGCTTCCGGCGCGCAGTGGTGCACTTAATTGATCAGTGATAAACCGTTGCGTTGCTTCGCCGTTGATGGGCAGCGAGAGCATGAAAAGTAGGATCAAGCTGAGCAGGGGTGCCTGTTGCGTCGTTCGCATCGGTCGCATGAGTCGTATAACCGCTTTTTAGTAAATGTAATACAATGCTTAGACTAAATCGCCTGAGACTTCAAGGCAGTACCTGCTTGAATGGCTTAACCGTAACCGCTTGGTAGACGCCAGCGTCTAAATAGGGGTCGCTGTCTGCCCACGCTTGAGCGGCTTCCAGAGAGTCAAATTTTGCAACGATGAGGCTTCCGGTAAAACCTGCATCGCCGGGGTCTGTTGTGTCGATGCTGGGGTGTGGTCCTGCTAAGACCAGTCGTCCCTCCTCGTGGAGCTGCTTAATGCGGGCAATATGACGGTCACGCACGGTTAAGCGTTTTGGTAGACTGTTTGGTGTATCTTCAGCGATGATAGCGTAGAGCATTGGAGGCATCCTCTGTGGCGTGTGATAACGTTAATCTGTATTTGTTGGTCTCTCATGTGGCTCTTGTGGGGCTTGCTGCATAAACTGATAGAGGTAGGCAAACAGAAGCCCGACGCCTATCAGGTTGAAGACCACGAGGCCAAACACTTTAAATGTGACCCAAGTGGCCTCACTGAAATTGAAGGCGACCAGGAGGTTTAAAGCGCCAATGATAAAGAAAAACAGAGCAACGTAGCGGTTGACGGTTGCCCAAGCCGTTGTAGGGACGTCCATCTTGATCTCTGGTATAGAGTGCAGCATGCCTTCAATTGCCCGTTGCGATAAGTTACGCTCGCCAATATAGTGGCTGCCAAGGAGTACAAGTGTAAAAACCCAGTTGACAATGGTGGGTTTCCACATTAAAAAACGCTCATCATCAAAAAGCAGTGTGAGCCCGGCTAAAGGGAGGAGCATGCAAAAAATGGCGATATGCATTTTTTCAACTTTTTTCCAGATGGCCCAAGTGAGCGCCAGCTGGACAGCACTGCCAATGACGAGAGCGATCGTGGCTGTCATAAAGTCTTTGGTCATAAAATAGCAGGCAAAGAACGTGACGGCGGGAAGAAGATCGACAAGCTGTTTCATATGAGAACGGTCCTAATTGTTAAGAATATAATTTATGAGTCAATTTTTTCAAATACATCAGACCCATCCGCAGCACCGACTCGTTGTACGGGCGGTTGATATTGTGCGTAAAGGCGGGGTGATCGTCTACCCAACTGATACCACTTATGCTATAGGCTGTCAAATTGGAGATAAGGATGCTCAACGCCGGATTGAGCAGATACGACAACTCGAGAGCGGCCATCTTTTTACGCTGCTCTGTCGAGACCTGTCTGATTTAGCCACCTATGCCAAGGTGGAAAACCAGGCGTTTCGGCTGCTGAAGAGCCATATCCCAGGTCCTTATACATTTATCTTCAAAGCCAGTAAAGAGGTGCCGCGCCGATTGCAGCATAAGAAACGCAAAACCATCGGGTTGAGGGTGCCTGATCACCCGGTTGTGCAGGCTATTCTTGAGGAGCTGCAAGCCCCTCTGTTAACCACGACGCTGCAGTTGCCAGGAGAGGAGGACGCTGAGTGTGACCCCTATGACATTCGGCATCGTCTTGAGCATCAGGTTGATTTAGTGGTGGATGGGGGTTATGGGGTTTTAGGCCAGACGACGATTGTTGACCTGACGGAAGAGGCACCGGTGGTAATTCGTGAAGGATTAGGTACAGTAGAGCACTTTGTATAGTGGTGTTATCGTTGGGCTCGAGCTAAGCAGTGCTCAGAGACCAAGCCGTAGAGAAGTAGAGAGCAAAAAGCAGAGGAGATAAGGTATTGAATTCAGGGGTTTCGCATCAGCGTGTATTGTCAGGTATGAGGCCAACCGGTCGATTGCATCTGGGGCACTATCACGGCGTGCTCAAAAATTGGGTCCAGCTGCAGCATGAATATGATTGCCTATTTTTTGTAGCGGATTGGCATGCATTAACGACGCATTATGAAGATCCCTCGGTGATAGAACGTTCGGTTTGGGATATGGTCATTGACTGGTTGGCGGCAGGGGTTAACCCAGGCTCAGCAACGCTGTTTCTGCAATCAAAAGTCCCAGAGCATGCTGAATTGCACTTGCTGCTTTCAATGATGACGCCGCTGGGCTGGTTGGAGCGTGTGCCGTCGTTTAAGGATCAGCAGGAGAAGTTAAAAGAGAAAGACCTCGCAACCTATGGGTTTCTTGGTTATCCACTGCTGCAGAGTGCTGACATTCTGATCTATCGGGCTGGAATGGTTCCGGTAGGCCAGGACCAAGTGGCTCATGTGGAGTTGACACGTGAAGTTGCGCGCCGTTTTAACTTTTTATATGGGCGTGAACCTGGTTTTGAGGAGGCTGTAGAGAGTGCATTGCGCAAAGCTGGCAAAAAGAATGCAAAACTGTACTACAATTTGCGCAAGAAGTATCAAGAGCAGGGTGATGAAGAGGCGCTTGCAACGGCGCAAGCGATTGTGAATGAATCGCAAAATATACCGCTCAGCGATAGGGACCGGTTGTTGGGCCATCTGGAAGGCAGTGGTCGAGTGATCTTGCCAGAGCCTCAGCCACTGTTGACAGAGGCGCCCAAAATGCCTGGGCTGGATGGGCAGAAAATGTCTAAATCGTATGGGAATACCATTGCTTTGCGTGAAGCCCCTGATGCCGTTGAGCAGAAGTTACGAACCATGCCTACTGATCCTGCTCGGGTGAGGCGCAGTGATCCTGGTTCTCCGGCGTTGTGCCCTGTGTGGCCGCTTCATCAGGTCTATTCGGATGAGTCAACGCAAAGTTGGGTTCAAGCGGGATGTACCTCAGCAGGCATTGGCTGTTTAGAGTGCAAAAAGCCCTTGATTGATGCCGTTCAGGCCGAGTTGGCACCCATTCGTGAGCGTGCACAAGAGCATGAGCGTAACCCGGATCTGGTTAAGAGCATCATTGCGGAAGGCAGTGAGAAAGCGAGAGAAGAGGCGAGAGAGACGCTGGAGGATGTTAAGTCTGCAATGGGTTTGGCTTATTTATAATGGGTTTGATTTATACAGGTTTAATTTATACAGGTTTACCTATAACAGGTTACAGTCGAGGGTGTGAATGCACGAGTCGCAAGAGCTAGCAATAGAAGAGAGGCCGGAGCAAGTCGATTCGTCCGCCGCAGAAGCGCCTGCCTCAGAAGAGGGTGCCCCAGAGGTGCTGGATGCTTTTGCTCGGGTCAATGGTGAGCCTTATACGGACCTGCCAAAAGACCTCTATATACCACCCGATGCTTTAGAGGTGGTATTAGAGGCGTTTGAAGGGCCTTTGGATCTGTTGCTTTATCTGATTCGACGCCAAAATCTTGATATCCTCAATATTCCGGTTGCCCAAATCACTCGGCAATATATGGCGTATATCGAGTTTGTGAAAAATATGCGACTGGAACTGGCTGCAGAGTACCTTGTTATGGCAGCGTTGCTGGGTGAGATCAAGTCTCGCTCATTGCTGCCGCGTCCCAAAGAGGATGAGGGTGAAGAAGAGGATCCTCGTGTTGAGCTGATTCGCCGTTTGCAAGAGTATGAGCGCTATAAAAAAGTGGCAGAAGGTATTGAAGCGCTGCCTAGAATGGGGCGGGATACCTTCAGTGTGAAAGCCGCTCCACCGGCCTACCGTGGTGAAAAAGTGCACCCTGATGTAGATCTAAGAGAGGTCCTGTTGGCTTTTAAGGAGGTCCTGACGCGTGCGGACATGTTTGAGAGCCACCATGTGGCTAAAGAGGCCCTATCAACACGAGAGCGTATGTCGCAGGTGTTGTCTCAGCTGAACAGCGATCAGTTTGTCCCTTTTGTCTCGCTCTTTAAGGTGGATGAAGGGCGACTGGGGGTCGTTGTGACTTTTTTGGCCATTTTAGAGCTGGTAAAAGAGTCGCTGTTAGAGTTGGTGCAGAATGAACCGTTTGCACCCATTCATGTGCGTGCGAAACCGCATGCCCATGACGGCGATGAAGGTGATGAAGGCGCTGAAGGTGAGCTTGATCGAGAGAGCGAGCAGGCCGAGTCTGCCTTTGAAGTAGAGCGGGCTGAAAAGGAGGACACTGCCTCTTCTGAACGAGCGGTGGATGAACTCTCCTTAAAGGAGCTGGAGGCGTTGAGCGCCCTAAGTGATCATGATGGGTTGCCTGAAGAGGTTGGTCATGAGGTTGAAGAGCTTGCCTCCAGTGTACGTGAACCCGCTGTAGAAGAGGAAAACGAGTAATGCTGACGACTGAGACGGATAATGATTTGGATGGGTTTGAGCTGGATTTAAAGGCGATTCTAGAGGGCGCCCTCTTTGCGGCAGGAAAACCCATGAGCATTAAACAGTTGCAGGCGCTGTTTGGTGAAGACGCAGCACCTGAGGCAGAGTACTTGGAGGCTCTGTTGAGTGAGATTACAGAGGATTTCCGTGGTAGAGGTGTGGTGCTGACGAAGGTTGCATCCGGCTATCGATTTCAAGTAAATCAGTCTGTAGGTCAATGGGTCAGCCGATTGTGGGAAGAGAAACCGGCCAGGTACTCTCGAGCGCTTTTAGAGACGTTGGCGCTGGTCGCCTATCGACAACCGGTTACGCGCGGTGAAATTGAAGAGGTGAGAGGGGTCAGCGTCAGCTCACATATTATGAAAACGCTATTGGAGCGTGAGTGGGTCAGAGTGGTTGGTCATAAAGATGTGCCCGGGCGCCCAGCCATGTATGCCACTACGCGTCTGTTTTTGGATTACTTTAACCTCTCTAATCTGGATGAGTTGCCTTCTTTACCTGATATACAGTCACTTGACCTTACGGTGCTTGATGCAGCAGCCAATGGTGGTGGCGATGAGGGGGGTGACTCTGAACCTCAGCAGATGAGCCTGCCGTTAGAGATGGCTGATGAAGAGGCGCAGGCGCAAGAGGCGGCTCAACAAGAAACAGGTGCCTCTGGAGAAGCTGTCGAGTCTAGTGAAGCCCATGAGGCGGACGATGATGATGACGAGAATGCTGACAGAGGTGATATTGAGGGTGGTATTCGGACTCTATTTGATGATAAAGTAAGCGGTTCTTCGGGTGCTGGTATTGCCTCAGAAGATGAGGTGTTTGAGGGTTGAGGTATAGGTAGGATTGTCTATAGAATAGGCGCTTTTGAGGCGTTATGGTATCCGGTGCACAAATTGATGTTAATTTTTCAATTAATGTGTCGGTGGAGTGTAGCAACGGTGTATACTTGCTAGAGATAACCTGGCAGTATTAATCATTGCCGTTATTGAACGTATTAAAGGTATGTAAAGATCAATGCCCGGTTCAAATTTAGAAGATGAGTCGTCTGAGAAGTTGCAGAAGGTGCTGGCCCGTGCGGGTTTAGGTTCAAGGCGTACGCTGGAGACCTGGATAGAGGAGGGGCGGGTTACTGTAAATGGACGAGTGGCTAAAGTGGGTGATCGTGTGAATGAAAATGATGAGTTGCGAGTGGATGGTATGAACGTTGACTACCCCTATCCTGATGATAAAAATACCAGAAGAGTGCTTCTTTATAACAAGCCAGAAGGAGAGGTCTGTACACGTACAGACCCTCAAGGGCGCCCGACCGTATTTGATCGGTTGCCACGTATTCAGGGCCAGCGCTGGGTTGCTGTTGGTCGTTTAGACATTAATACGTCTGGTTTGCTTCTTTTTACCACCGATGGTGATCTCGCTAACTGCCTCATGCACCCCTCATCTCAAGTCGAGCGTGAGTATGCTGTGCGGGTTTATGGTGAGGTCGGTGCCGATGCGTTAACCAATCTAAAGTCAGGTGTTATGTTGGAAGGTGGGTTAGCCGCTTTCTCTAACATTACAGATGCGGGTGGTGAGGGTCAAAACCACTGGTATCATGTCACCCTTTCGGAAGGTAAAAATCGTGAAGTGCGACGCATGTGGGAGACTCAGAATGTACAGGTGAGTCGTCTGATACGCGTGCGTTTTGGCCACCTTCATCTGCCGAGAGATCTGCGTCCAGGCAATTGGATTGAGCTTGATCCCGGTGAGGTGGATCAGCTGATGGGCCAGGTTGGCGTTAGGCTTAAAAAGCGCACAGGGCTTTATGGCCGCTCTAAAGTGCGTGCAGAGAAGGTTGAGCCGGGCGACAATCAAAATCTGGGTGGTGGTAACAGCAAGCCACCCTCCGGGAAGCGTGGCGGCTACTTGAGACGGCGGCGCTATTAGTGTGATGTTTAACGTGATGCTTGTTTAAAGCGCTTTTTTTTCGGGTGCGTTTGAGTTCACGACACGGTTTCTGCCTAAATGCTTCGCTTGATAAAGTGCTTGGTCAGCGCGCTCTAAGATCTCTTGGCGCATCTCTGTGGGCTTGAGTGTGGCAACACCAATGCTGATGGTCACGGGGATTTCTAATTGCTCATGAATGCAAGTAAGGCCGGCAATGGTTGCGCGCAACCGCTCTGCGATGGTGAGAGCGCCGGCATTGCTCGTATTGGTCAGAAGTACGACAAACTCTTCTCCTCCATATCGATAGGTGGAATCCGCTTGCCGGCAAGTGTCTGCCAAGCTTGCTGAGATATTTTTTAATACGGTATCACCTGCTGCATGGCCATACTGATCATTGACAGACTTAAAGCGGTCGATGTCGATGAGCAGGATTGAAAGGGCTCGGTTGTAGCGGTGGCTGACTTCAATCTCTTTGTGCAGCGTGCTCTCCAGCGCAAGCCGGTTACCGACTTGTGTAAGGGCATCGGTTAAGGCGGATTGCAGTGCCTCACGGTATCGAAGCGCATTGCGCACGGGGTAGATCAATGTTGTACTGGCTTCTTCGAGGAGCTGCAACTCCTGTCGAGCGAACTTTTTTTTGCGACTGAACTTTAAGGCGCCAACCCGGTCGCCTTGGGTCATTAAGTTGAAACTGATTTTGTGGTCGCTCTCATGCCCCTGATTAATCTCTATATTTTCCCGTTCGTTTATATAAGAGACGCTGTCGAAAGTGATGGAGTCGCCAATCTCGCTGCAAAAAATGGCCAGTTGCTCTTCCAAGTCCAGTGTTGTTTGCAGGAATGCTTGCAGTCTTGGGCGTAGCTCTTGCGTAAGTGAGTGCGTTTTTTTCTGTTTAGAACTGATTTTCTGGTTGCCATGGGCTGATGTTGCGTGATCGAACTCTCCGATGGCAATCTTTACGGCATTTTTGTCGGTTATGTTGTACGTCTCTGCCTTTATGGTGTTAGGCATGATTATCTTCCCCTTTCGGTATCTTATTTGATCATCCTTGGTGAAGTATGTTCCTATGAAGCGTTTTTTCTTGCTCTTGCATTTATAAAGATAAAGCTATTTCTATGCCAGGTAGTACCAGGTAATTTGGCTGCCTGAAAGAGTGGCTTTTTTGTTGTTTATTGGGTGCGAATAAGATGTAAAGGAGAGGATGGGTGATTTGTAAATCAACCGCTTAGGTATGTTATGTCAAAAGGCAGTATATCATGTCGAACGTGGGGTTGATGCTCAGTGGGCGACAGAATTTCGACTCAGGCATTCTGCCGCCATGCTGCGCTTAACGGGGCGGTTGAGCATCAAAGATCCGGCCCGACCTCTCTCGGCTGTCGCTGCACATAAGATAGAGGTATGTACCCATAATCTCATCCGCAGGGCGCAGTGTGCTTGGCTCTTCTGCAGGGTAGGCGTCTGCTCGCATTTTGGTGCGCGTGGCGCCTGGGTTGATGCTGTTGACGCGAATGTTAGAGGTGGCGCTTAATTCATCCGCTAGGGTTTGCATCAGGCCTTCCGTTGCGAATTTAGAGACCGCATAAGCGCCCCAGTGCGCACGCCCTTTGCGGCCAACGCTGGAGGATGTAAAAATAATCGATGCCTCTTCTGACTTTTTCATCTGTGGCAGCAGGGCTTTGGTTAAGAGAAACTGTGCATTGACATTGACCTGCATGATCTGCATCCATGTGTCCGCAGGGTACTGCTCGATAAGGGTCAGTTTGCCCAATAGGCTGGCATTATGGAGCAGCCCGTCAAGCTTGCCAAAGGTCTCTTCGACCTGTTGAGTAATGAGCTGGTAGTCATGCTCAGTCGCTGTCTCAAGGTTTAATGGAATAATGGCAGGTTGAGCGCCATGGTTGGCTTCAATCTCGTCATAGACGGCTTCCAGTTTCTCCTGCGTTTTCCCAAGCAGGATAACCGTTGCACCAAGGCGCGCATAGGCCAGTGCGGCGGCTTTACCGATGCCATCCCCGGCGCCGGTGACTAAAATCGTCCGCTCTTTTAATGCATCAGGCTTAGGTTTAAAGTCAAATTTGCACTCTGCGGTACTCATGTTTCAAATTTCTCCAATGGCTTAAACATTAAATCTTGTCTCAAGTAATGAGCGGACGGGTTAATTGTTTCTTTATAACAGCTTCCAGTTCGCTTGGGTTGTGGGTATAGATGTGTGCATTCCACTCTCTTGGGTTATGGTCATCTGGAATATAGCCATAGAGTGCACCGATGGTCATCATGCCTGCGTTGTGTCCGGCTGAAATATCACGCTCATGATCACCAATGTAGATGCAGCGCTCAGGTCTGCACTGAATCTCTTTGCAGGCCAAAAAGAGGGACTCGGGTGCTGGCTTGCGCTCTTTTACATGCTCTGGGCAGATGAGTGTATGACAGCGATCGAGCAGATTAAGTGCTTGCATCAGTTTTTCGGCCAAGTGGGCGGGTTTATTGGTCACGACACCCCAGGGAATGCTGGCTTGATCCAATTTTTCCAACAGTGTCTCGAGCCCATCAAACAGTTGTGACGCCTCAGCGATGTTGCGCTCGTAGATGTCGAGAAAACGTACCCTCAACGGCTCAACGTCAGGTGAGGTTTCAGTAAGATTGAACGCCAACTGAACCAGTGCGCGTGCACCGGCAGAGACGTGCTGGCGTATCTTTTCAGCAGCCAGTGGTGCGCGGCCCTCTTCGTGAAGCAGTCTGTTCACGGTCGTGACAAAGTCGGGCGCTGTGTCGATTAAAGTACCGTCTAAATCGAAGAGGATGCCGTCTATGCACCCCTCCGATGGGTGCTCTTTTATGAGGCTGTTCAGCGTGTCTATTGTCATTTTTGCGGGCTCTCTTTTATTCCGTTATCAGCCTGAAGAGCGGTTCAGTCGGCGTTGGGTTTTGTTGCATGCATTATATAGTTGACGGAAACGTCAGGCTTTAATGAGTAGTGTTGAGTGATCGGGTTATAGTGTAGACCTATGCTGGAGCCGGTTGACAGTTTTGCTTGGCGGATCCAAGCGGACAGTTCAGATGGGCGGATGAATTTATCGTAATCATGCGTGCCTTTGGGCAGCAGCTTTAGTATATATTCGGCTCCGACCACGGCAAACAGATAGGCTTTAGGGTTTCGGTTGATGGTTGAGAAGAAGAACTGCCCGCCCGGTTTGCAGAGAGCTGCGCAGGAAAGGATTACGGATGCGGGATCAGGCACATGCTCAAGCATCTCGAGGCACGTGACCACATCATACTGTTCGGGTCGCTCGGAGGCGATCTCTTCAACCGTTGTATGCCGGTATTCAATGTCGAGGGACTGCTTGGCAGCGTGCTGAATGGCGACATTGAGCGCCCTCTCTCCCATATCCACGCCTGTTACAAGGGCGCCTCGTTGGCGCATGGCCTCAGTGAGAATGCCGCCACCACAGCCAATATCGATGACACGCTTGCCAGCCAGTGAGCCTTGACCGGTTCTCAGCAGT
Source organism: Gammaproteobacteria bacterium (assembly GCA_038124075.1). Taxonomy (GTDB): domain Bacteria; phylum Pseudomonadota; class Gammaproteobacteria; order Pseudomonadales; family JAYPBG01; genus JAYPBG01. Next base: position 1,002 of record JAYPBG010000083.1, on the reverse strand, counting down.
TGCTGCTCTATGAAGTTGACGCGCAGAGGGTTAATCTCATGCAGCGGTTTAAACTCGCCTGTTGGGTCCCACCAGCGCTCCGCCAGCTCGTTGAATTTTTGAATCTCTTGTGGATCAACATTGTGTTGCTTAAGATCATGATCGCAGTTCTGATCAACAGGGGTATCGGAATGGCTTGAGTGCTCGGTGCCGCGTTCTAATGGGGTTTCTGATTGTTGCTGTTTAATACTGGACAAGCGGCTGTACCTCGATGCGTGTGTGAATGTGTCATGGTTGCTGTGTTATGGTTAGGGTTAGAGTGGTTACTGCTTCGCGATCTTGCGACCCCACTCAATAGCGCTATTAAGAATGGCCTCTTCATTGAGTGTGGTGAGCTGTCGATCGGTCAGTAAAGGTCGGCCCGCGACCCAGACATGAGAGACCTGTTCTCGACCAATACAGTAGGCCATTTGTGATATTGGATTATACATGGGTAAGCTGTGTGGGGAACGGATATCAAGGGCAATGAGGTCCGCTTGTTTGCCTTTTTCGAGGCTTCCAATCTGTTGATCCATGCCCAAGGCTTTTGCACCGTTCAATGTTGCCATGCGCAGTGCCCTGTATGCAGGCAGAGCGGCTGCATTATTGCTGGCGGCTTTTGCAAGCAGAGCGGCCGTTCGGAGTTCACCGATCATGTCGAGGTCATTGTTGCTTGCGGCGCCATCGGTCCCTAAGGCAACATTGATGCCCTGTTGGTACAGCGTTTCAACCGGTGAGAAGCCGCTGGCCAGTTTGAGATTGGACTCTGGGCAGTGAACGACGGATGCGCCGCGTTTGGCGATGGTGTCGATATCGCTCTCATCCAGTGCGGTCATATGTACTGCGCTGACACGGCTTGAGAAAAAGCCCAGCTTATCTAAGCGTGCAATGGGGCGAAGGCCCTCTTTAGAGAGGGCCTCGTTCACTTCGTGGGCGGTCTCATGCAGGTGAATCTGAATATGGGACTGATCATGTTGCTCGATA